>NZ_JBSHGQ010000018.1:64122-67767 GCF_053617895.1 Microbacterium sp. NPDC055683
CACTTTCCGTCCTCAACCGGCACCCCCGGGACGGGAACTGCAACCCGGGCGAGAGACGAGCCGACCCCCACCCCGACCGACCCCTCCTCGCCCGGCTCGCACTTTCCGTCCTCAACCGGCACCCCCGGGACGGGAACTGCAACCCGGGCGAGAGACGAGCCGACCCCCACCCCGACCGACCCCTCCTCGCCCGGCTCGCACTTTCCGTCCTCAACCGGCACCCCCGGGACGGGAACTGCGACCTGGACGGACGGGCGGACGGACGGAGGAGTGGAAGGGCGGGCCGACGGAAGAACGGCAGGGCGGGGCAGCGTCACGGTGAACACGGCGCCGCCCTCGCGGGTCCGGGTGATCTCGATGCCGCCGCCGAGCCCCTCGACCGTCTGCCGGACGAGCGCCAGCCCGTATCCGTGGCCCTGGCCGTCCGCGCGCTTCGTCGAGTACCCGCGGGCGAAGACGCGCTCGCGGTCGCGCGGGACGACCCCGTCGCCGCTGTCGGTCACCTGGAACACGATGCCGCCGTCCTCCGCCTCCCCGAGGTACACCTCGATCCACGCGCCCGTCTCGCCCGTCCGCCGTGCCCGCGACGCCGCCGCCTCGATCGCGTTGTCGACGAGATTGCCGAGGATGGTCACGACGTCGGCGGGTGGGATCCCCTGCGTCCCCGGCGGCAGGTGCGTCTCGAAGTGCATCTCGACGGCGCGCTCGTGCGCCTGCGCCGACTTGCCGAGGAGGAGCGCCGCGATGACGGGCTCGTCCACGGCGTGCAGCACGCGATCGGCCAGCCGCTGGCCGACCGCGCGCTCCGCCGCCGCGAAACCGAGCGCCTCGTCTGAGCGTCCCAGCTCGATGAGCGAGGCGATCGTGTGCAGCCGGTTGTCGAACTCGTGCGCCTGAGCGCGCAGCGCGTCCGAGATCGTCCGCACCGATGACAGCTCCCCCGTCACGCGCCGCAGCTCCGTTCGGTCGCGCAGGGTGACGATCTCGGCGCTCCTCCCCGACACCACGACCTCGGAGCGCGTCACGAGAAGCTCGCGCCCGCCGACCCGCACGACGTCGTCCGGGCCGTCGATCGCAGATCGCGCCGACGCGCCCAGGTCGTCCAGGTCGAACGGGGGCGTCCGCGCGCTCGCGAGCAGCACGCCGGCCTGGTCGTTCGCGAGCACCACGCGCCCCGGGCGCCGGATGGCCGCACCCGCGCCTGCCGCGCCCGCACTGCCCGCACCCCCGCCATCCGCACTGCCCGCGCCCCCGCGATCCGGCGCTCCGCCATCCGCCGTCGCGCCATCCGGGCCGGGGCGCTCGACCAGAACAAGGCCCTCCTCGAGAGAGTGCAGCACCGCCTCGTGCGCCGCGAACAGCCGCGCGAGCTCGTCGGGATCCCTTCCGTCGGTCATCCGGTACAGCCTGCGGAACAGCAGGATGGTGGCAGCCGCTCCCAGCCCGACGATCGCGAGCGTCGCGAGTCCCACGATCTGCAGGCGCACGAGAACGGCCCCCGTCACGTTGTCGAGCGTCACGCCCGCCGACACGAGCCCGACGATGCGGCCATCCGCCTCGACCGGCGTCACCGCGCGCAGCGACGGGCCGAGCGTCCCCGCGTAGACCTCCGTGAAGGTCCCTCCGTCGAGGGCAGGGGCGATGCTGCCGAGGAACTCCCCGCCGATGCGCGCACGGTCGGCGTGCGTGTAGCGCGTGCGGTCGGTGTCCATGATCGTGATGTAGTCGACGCCCGTCGCCGCGATGATGCGCTCGACGTACGGCTGCAGCGCCGCCGACGCCCGGGCGACCGATGCCTCCCGATCCGGGTCGTCGTGTGCCGCCGACACATCGTCGATGACCGTCGGCTCGCTCGCGAGGGTGAGCACGAGCGACGTCGTCTGGTCCTCGGCATCCGCGAGGGCCGCCGCGCGCGCATCCCACGCGAGCGCGGCGAACACGATCGCGCCGCCGGCGAGCAGCACGGCCGACTGCACGCCGAGCACCCGCGCCGCCACGCTGCGCCGTCGCGCCCGCGGGCGACGCGCACCCGGGGCGCCGCGTCGTGCCATCCCCCCATTGTGTCGGGCGGCGGCGCGCCATGACCCTCGCCGCCCGCGAACACTATGCACGCAACAGGGCACAGCCCTCCCGCCCCGCGCACGATGGACCCCGCGTCGACCCGATCGGCGCCCCGAAGGAGGAGACCCCATGGCAACGACGCCACAGGCCGCGCAGCGTCGACGCGGCATCGACAAGCAGCACTGGCTCTACATCGCGGTGATCATCGCGGTCGCCGCCGGCATCGCCGTCGGCCTCATCTGGCCCGACTTCGGGTCGTCGCTCGCGTGGATCGGCAAGGCGTTCGTCGCGCTCATCAAGATGATGATCGCGCCCGTCATCTTCTGCACGATCGTGCTCGGCATCGGCTCCATCGCGAAGGCCGCCACGGTCGGGAAGGTCGGCGGGCTCGCGCTCGGCTACTTCCTCGTCATGTCGACGTTCGCCCTGTTCATCGGCCTCGTCGTCGGCAACATCATCCACCCCGGCGAGGGACTCGCACTCAGCAACCCGGGCTACGAGATCGAGGGCGAGGCGGAGACGACCACCGACTTCCTCATGGGGATCATCCCGACGACCCTCTTCTCGCCGCTCACGGGCGAGTCGGTGCTGCAGGTGCTCTTCGTCGCGCTTCTCGTCGGCTTCGCCGTGCAGCGGCTGGGTGCGAAGGGCGAGCGCGTCCTCGAGGGCATCCGCCTCGTGCAGGCGGTCGTGTTCCGCGTGCTGACGATGATCCTCTGGGTCGCGCCGATCGGCGCGTTCGGCGCCATCGCGGGCGTCGTCGGCGACACCGGATGGGGCGCGGTCGTCGCGCTCGGCACGCTCATGGTCGGCTTCTACGTGACGTGCATCCTCTTCATCGGCGTCGTCCTCGCCGCCGTGCTGTGGTTCGTCGCGCGCATCAACATCTTCTCGGTCATGAAGTACCTCGGCCGCGAGTACCTCCTCATCGTCAGCACGTCGTCGTCGGAGTCGGCCCTCCCCCGCCTCATCGCGAAGATGGAGCACCTCGGCGTCTCCAAGCCCGTCGCGGGGATCACGGTGCCGACGGGATACTCCTTCAACCTCGACGGAACGGCGATCTACCTCACGATGGCGTCGCTCTTCATCGCGACCGCGATGGGCACTCCGCTGTCGGTGTCGGAGCAGATCGGCCTGCTCGTGTTCATGATCATCGCGTCGAAGGGCGCGGCGGGCGTGACGGGCGCGGGCCTCGCGACCCTCGCGGGCGGCCTGCAGACCTACCGCCCCGACCTCGTCGACGGCGTCGGCATCATCACGGGCATCGACCGATTCATGTCGGAGGCGCGCGCGCTCACGAACTTCACGGGCAACGCCGTCGCCTCGATCGTCGTCGCCACGTGGACGCGCGAGTTCGACCGCGACCAGGCGCGCCAGGTGCTGCGCGGGGAGCTTCCGTTCAACGAGAAGACGATGACCGACGACCACGACGCTCCCGACTTCTCCCACCTGCCCGAGCTGCCCGCAGACGGCCAGGGGCCCTCGCCCATCTCCACGGTCATCCGCACCGACGACGGCGACAGGGCGCGCGAGCGCGCGCGGAGCTGACGCCTCGGGAGTGAAGCGGCCCCGGTCGGATGACCG
>NZ_JBSHGQ010000019.1:0-67632 GCF_053617895.1 Microbacterium sp. NPDC055683
GCGCCGAAGCGCCGGGCCCTTCCGGAGAGGCTGTCGTCAGCGGACGACGACCGCGAGGACGTCGCGGGCCGAGAGCACGAGGTACTCGTCGGCGCCGAACTTGACCTCGGTCCCGCCGTACTTGCTGTACAGGACGCGGTCGCCGACGGCGACGTCGAGCGGAACGCGGTTGCCGTTGTCGTCGATGCGGCCGGGGCCCACGGCCACGACCTCGCCCTCCTGGGGCTTCTCCTTGGCGGTGTCGGGGATGACCAGACCGCTCGCGGTGGTCTGCTCGGCCTCGACCTGCTGGATGACGATGCGGTCCTCGAGCGGCTTGATGGAAACCGACACGGTTCACCTCTTCTTTCGTGTGCTTCGACGGAAGACTGAGTGTTCGCACTCTCATGGTGAGAGTGCTAACGCCAGTGTATGCCCGCCCCTGGCACTCTCGCAACGCGAGTGCCAATCCGTCGACACGGAGCGACACGGGAGAGACACGGAGCGACACGGGAGAATGGTCACCATGGAACAGGGAGAACTCGACGCGCTGCTCACCTCCGAGGGGCTCGCGCTGCTCGACGCCCTCGACCCCGTCGAGACGACGGCCGACGTCGCGCGCGCCGTCTCCCGCCTCCGCGCCGCCGGGCACTCCCCCGACCTCGTGTCGGCCGTCGTCGGGCAGGTGCGCCTGCGCTCGCGCGCCGCGGCGAAGTTCGGCCCGTTCGCCTCGCGCATGCTCTTCACGCGCGCGGGCGTCGAGCAGGCCACGCGGATGGCCGTGGCCGCGCACCATGCCGCGCGCATGCGACGGGCGGGGATGGCCCGGGTCGCCGATCTCGGCTGCGGCATCGGCGGCGACGCCCTCGCGTTCGCGGGCGTCGGGCTCGATGTGCTGGCCGTGGACGCCGATCCCGTCACGGCCGCCCTCGCCGCCTACAACCTGCGCCCGTTCGGAGACGCCGTCGAGGTGCGCTCGGCACGCGCGGAGGACGTCGACGTCGCCGGCTGGGACGCCGTCTGGCTCGACCCCGCCCGCCGCACGGCCGGCCACTCCGAGACCCGCCGCGTCGCGGCATCCGATTACTCCCCCTCGCTCGACTGGGCGCATGCGCTCGGCGAGAGGATGCCCGTGGGCATGAAGCTCGGTCCGGCGCACGATCGCGAGTCGATCCCCGACGACGTGGAGGCGCAGTGGGTGAGCGTCGACGGCTCCACCGTCGAGGTCGTGCTGTGGTCGGGCGCGCTCGCTCGCGACGGCGTGCGCCGCGCCGCCCTCGTGCTGCGCGGCGACGAGTCGCATGAGCTCACCGCGCCGGCCGACGTCGAGGACGAGCCGGTGCACACGCTCGGCGCCTTCCTGCACGAGCCGGAGGGCGCCGTCATCCGCGCGCGCCTCGTGGGCGACGTCGCGCGATCGCTGCAGGCCGGCCCCGTCGCGTCCGGCATCGCCTACCTCACGGGGGATGCGCCGCTCACGACGCCCTTCGTCACGTCGTTCCGCGTCCGCGAGACCCTGCCGTCCGACACGAAGGCGCTCGCGAAGGCCCTGCGCGCCCGTGGCATCGGCACGCTCGAGATCAAGAAGCGCGGCGTCGACCTCGATCCCGCCGAGCTCCGCAAGAGGCTCAACCTGCGGGGCGAGGAGTCGGCCACCCTCTTCGTCACGCGGATCGACGGGCGCCGGACGGCCATCCTCGCCGACCGCGTCTGACCCCGGGCGCGCCCCGCGCGGTGCGCGCCCGCGAGTGGGGGGATCCCGCCGCTCACCGCCCGGGAAAGCGGCCGAAACCACCCACCGGCGACCCCGCGCTACGGCACGGGCAGCTCGATCGCGGGGACCTCGCCGAGCTGATCGAGGATCCAGATCGCCCAGATCGCGCAGAAGGCGAGGGCGACGAGGCCGAACCCCAGCCCCCACCACGCGAGAGGACGATCCGACTGGCGTCGCAGGAGCGCGACGAGCGCGAGGACGACGGCGACGACTCCCAGCGGCGCGACCCACGGCGTGAACCAGGCCATGGTGAGCGCGAACATCCCGAGCGTCATCGACGGGCTCGAGACGGAGACGCGGCGACGGGCCCGCCGACGTGGCGGAGGCACAGTGTTGAGCAGCTCGTCGTCGGCGAGCTGCGCGGCGTCCTCCGGCTCGGTCGTCATGACCGCCTGGCGACCTGGATGTCGGTGACGGGAAGCGTCGAGTCGGCGCCGAACTCGAGGCTCGATGGCGCATGCCCCGACTGGATGAGCTCCGACGCGAGCGTGGCGATCATCGCGCCGTTGTCGGTGCAGAGGCTGAGCGGCGGGATGCGCACCGTGACGCCCGCGGCCGCGCCGCGCTCGAGCGCGACGTCGCGCAGGCGCCGGTTCGCGATGACGCCGCCGCCGAGCAGGAGCCGCGGCACGCCGAACTCGGCGCACGCGTCGAGCGCCTTCGTGACGAGCACGTCGACGACCGCCTCTCGGAAGCTCGCCGCGACATCCGCCATCGGGATGTCGTCGCCCGCCGCCTCGCGCTCCTCGATCCACCGGGCCACGGCGGTCTTCAGGCCCGAGAACGAGAAGTCCCAGCGGTGCTTCTCGCGATCGCTCGCGCGCGACAGCCCTCGCGGGAAGCGGATGGCCGTGGGATCGCCGCCGGCCGCCGCGCGGTCGATCTCCGGGCCGCCGGGGTACGGCAGGCCGAGGATGCGCGCGACCTTGTCGAACGCCTCGCCCGCGGCGTCGTCGACGGTCTCGCCGAGCAGCACGACGTCGCTCGTGAGGTCGCGGACGAGGAGCAGCGACGTGTGCCCGCCCGACACGAGGAGCGCCACCGTGGGGTACTCGAGCGGCGCGGCATCCGGGGTGAGGATGTCGGCGGCGATATGCCCGACGAGGTGGTTCACGGCGTAGAGGGGCTTGTCGAGCGAGACGGCGAGGGCCTTCGCGGCGCCGACGCCGACCATGAGCGCGCCCGCGAGGCCCGGCCCGCTCGTCACGGCCACGGCGTCGACGTCGGCGAGCGCGACGCCCGCCTCGGCGACGGCCTTCGCGATCGCGGGCTGCAGCGCCTCGAGGTGCGCGCGGGCGGCGACCTCCGGCACGACCCCGCCGTAGCGGGCGTGCTCGTCCATGCTGCTCGCGATGGTGTTGCTCAGCAGCGTGCGACCGCGGACGATGCCGATGCCGGTCTCATCGCAGCTCGTCTCGATGCCGAGCACGAGGGGTTCGGCCACGTTCATCAGCAGGCTCCTGCGGTGTCGGGATGGCGGCCCGCGCGCCAGGCGGGGACGTCGAGCTTCATGATGATCGCGTCGACGTCATCGGGCTGGTAGTAGTGCGGTCGCCGGGCGATCTCGGCGAAGCCCTCGGAGACGTACAGCGCCTGCGCGACGGGGTTGTCGGCGCGCACCTCGAGGAACACCTCGCGCACGCCCCGGCGATCCGCCTCCGCGACGAGCGCGCGAAGGAGGGCGCGGCCCTGCCCTCGGCCACGGGCATCCGGTGCGACGGCGATGGTCTGCACGTCGCCATCCGCCGCCTTCGGCAGGCTGCGGAATCCAGCGTAGCCCGCGAACGCCGGCCCCTGCTCGAGCACGAGGTAGTGCCCGAACGGCGACGCGAGCTCCTCGCGCATCATCGCCTCGCTCCACGCGTCGGTCGGGAACGCGGCGCGCTCGAGCGCCATGATGTCGGCGAGGTCGGCGGAGGTCGCCGGCCGGATGGTCACGAGCCGACCTTCTTGCGCGGGGCGGGGGCCTTCACGTCGGGCGAGCGCAGGTAGAGGGGCTCGTCGACGTCGGACGTCTCGCCGCGGGCGATGCGGATGGCCGCCACGCGTCCCAGCACGCCGATCGGGATGCGCGTGGCGAGGACGAGACGGTCGCCGGGTGCCGTGTCGACGGCTCCGACCCTGGCGAGGGCGTCGCGAGCTTCCCCGGCATCGGGCGCGGCGACATCCGCACTGGCGAGTGCCGCGGCGGTGGCGACATCCGCACTGGCGAGTGCCGCGAGCAGGGGGTCTGCCGACAGATCGGCGTCGCGGGGGCGCAGCTCGGGGCCGGCGACGCGCACCGGAAGACCCTTCGACGGAGCCCCGTAGACCGAGATCGCGTTCTCCTTGCGCCGCGCGTCGGTGGCGACCGCGAAGCCCCCGGCGGGGAAGACGGCGCGGAGCTCGTGCGCCACGGCGTCGTGGCTGACGACGCCGAAGACGGGGATGCCGCGGCCGAGCGCGAAGGCGCGCGCAGCGGCGATCCCGATGCGGAGCCCCGTGAACGGGCCGGGCCCCATGCCTGCCGCGACGTGCGTGACGGCGTCGGAGCGGATGCCCGCGTCGGCGAGCGCGCGCTCGAGGAGCGTGCCGATGACCTCGGCGTGCCCGAGGGCGTTCTCGCTCACGGCCTCGGAGCGGATCTCTCCATCGGGCGCGACGACGGCGACGCCCGTGCCGATGGAGGTGTCGACGGCCAGGATCATGCCATCCAGCGTAGTTTCCCGCGGGTCACGGAACGCCGAGAACCCGCGGCGGTGCGGTGTGCGGGCGCGGCGACCCCCGCCATCCCTCCGAGACTAGCCGTGGTCGTCGAAACCCACGCCGGGAGCACTGGTCTCGACGACCAGGGCTAGCCTCGACGATTCAGCGATGGCACCCGCTCCCAGCGCTACTCCGCGGCGAGCGCGGCGCGGTACCCCGTCTCGTCGAGCGCTCCGACGCGCGAGTGCCGGCGCCCGTAGGCGGCGTAGACGAGCGCGCCCACGGCCATCCAGCAGGCGAACGCGACCCACGTCGCCGCGGACAGCTGCGTCATGAGCGCGACGCACGTGAGCGCGCCGAGCGCGGGGACGACGGGGAACAGCGGCACGCGGTACGTGCGGGGCAGGTCGGGTCGGCGCACGCGCAGCACGATGACGGCGATGTTCACGACCGTGAACGCCGCGAACGTGCCGATGCTCGTCGCGTTGGCGAGCTCGCCGAGCGGCACGATGCCGGCGGCGACCGCGATGACGCTCCCCGTGATGAGCGTGCCGGCCACAGGCGTGCGGGTGGTCGGCGAGATGCGGCCGAACACGCGCGGCACGAGGCCGTCGCGCGACATCGTCAGCAGGATGCGCGTCTGCCCGTAGAGCACCGTGAGGACGATGCTCGCGAACGCGATGAGCGCGCCCACGGAGAACACGACGCCGAACCACGGCTCGCCCGTCACCTCGGCGAGCACCGTGACGAGCCCGTTGTCCGTGAACCACGACGCCTCCCGTGCGCCGACGGCGGCGACCGCGACGACCACGTAGATCACCGTCACGAGGCCCATGCCCAGCAGGATGGCCCGGGGCAGGTCGCGCGCGGGCTCGCGCGCCTCCTCCCCCGCGGTCGAGGCCGCGTCGAACCCGATGTACGAGAAGAAGAGCACGGCCGCCGCACCCGTGATCCCGGGGACGAACGCGTCGAACATCCCCGCGAAGTGGTCGACGCGGAACGCGGTGAACGCGACGGCGGCGAAGAACAGCAGCACGGCGATCTTGAGGACGACGAGCACGGTGTTCACCCACGCCGCCTCGCGCACGCCGCGCACGAGGAACACCATCGCGAGCACGACGAGCACGAACGCGCTGAGGTTGAACACGCCGCCCTCCGCCGACGGATCCGACGCGATCGCGGCGGGGAGCGACAGCCCGAAGATCCGCAGCGTCTCGTCGACGTACTGTCCGGCCCCCGACGCGACGGCGGCGACCGAGACGCCGTACTCCAGCACGAGGCACCATCCCACGACCCACGCGACGCCCTCGCCGAGCGTCACGTACGCATACGAGTAGCTCGATCCCGACACCGGCACGGCACCGGCCATCTCGGCGTACGACAGGGCCGAGAGCAGCGCGGGGATCGCGGCGAGGAGGACGCTCATCCAGATGCCGGGGCCCGCGTGCGGGATCTGCTCGGCCAGCAGCGCGAGGATGCCCGTTCCGAGCGTCGCGCCGACGGAGATCATGGCGAGCTGGATCATCGACAGGTGCCGGCCGAGGGTCGCGTCGCCCTGCGTGCCCTGCCCCGCCTCCGCGACGAGCATGCCGATGGGCCGGCGCCGTCCGAGCTGGGCGCCGAGGGATGGGCGGGTCATGCCGTGCGCTTCTCGATCACGACGACTCGAGGGGCGTCGTCGTCGAGCGCGGCCGTCGACCGGCCCAGATCGCCGCACATGGTGTCGGCGCCGCGCCCTCCGACGGGACGCGTGATCTCGACGTCCCACCACGTGTCGCGCAGGCCCTCGACCTTGTCGCGCCCCCACTCCATGACGACGACCGAGCCGTCGACGTCGATGTCGAGGTCGTCCAGCTCGAGCGACGACGAGAGCCGGTAGGCGTCGGCGTGCACGAGAGGCGCGCCGCCGACGAGCGACGGATGCGTGCGGGCGATGACGAAGGTGGGGCTCTGGATGGGCCCGCGCACGCCGAGCGATTCGGCGAGCCCGCGCGTGAGGGTCGTCTTCCCGGCGCCGAGCGGGCCGGTGAGGACGACGAGGTCGCCCGCGGCGAGCGTCGCTCCGAGCCGGCGCCCGAGCTCCTCCATGTCGGATGCCGTGGGCACGTCGTGCGCGCCCAGCAGGTCGTCGGGGATCATCCCTCCACCCTCCGCGTCACGCGCGGTCCGATGCGCGTGACGATCTCGTAGTTGATGGTGTCGGCCGCGGCGGCCCACTCCTCGACGGGAGGCGCGCCATCCGCCGGGTCGCCGAACAGCAGCACCGTGTCGCCGACCGCGACGGGATGGTCGCCGACGTCGACGACGAACTGGTCCATCGCGATGCGCCCCGACACCCGGAAGCGCTCCCCGCCGATCTGGACGGGGGCGCGACCCGACGCCTGGCGCGGGATGCCGTCGGCGTAGCCGAGCGGGACGAGTGCGAGCGTCGTCTCGCGCGCGGTACGGTGCGTGTATCCGTAGGACACGCCCTGCCCCTCAGGGACGCGGCGCACGGCGGCGACGCACCCGCGCACGGTCATGGCGGGACGCAGGCCGAGGTCGGCCGACGAGACGTCGTCGAACGGCGACAGGCCGTAGATGCCGATCCCGACGCGGACCGCGTCGAAGCGCGCGGCCGGGAGGCGGATGGCCGCGGCCGTGGCGGCGAGATGGCGGATGACCGGGCGGAGCCCCGCGGCGGACGCCAGCGCGAGACCCTGTTCGAAGGCGGCGACCTGCGCGAGGTCGTCGGCGTCACTCGTCCCGGAGAGATGGCTGAAGACGCCCTCGACGACGAGGCGGCCCTCGGCCTCGAGCCGTGCCGCCTCGGCGAAGGCCTCCCGCCACTCGGCGGGAGCGAGCCCGTTGCGGCCGAGCCCGGTCTCGAGCTTGAGGTGCACGCGCGGGGCGCCGCCTCCCGTCGTCCGGGTCGCAGTTCGCGTCCCGGAATCGCCTCCTGAGGACGGGAACTGCGACCCCGGCGAGGAAGCGGCGGCGGCGTCGGCGGGCGCGGGCGCGGCGGCGGCGGGCGCGGCGGGCGCGGCGGCGGCGGATGCGGCAGCGGCAGCGGCGGGCGCGGAGCCGGCATCCGCGATCGCGGCGAGCTGGGGGATGCGCGAGACGCCGAGCTCGATGCCCGCGGCCACGGCGGGCGCGAAATCGGCGACGGGGTCGTGCAGCCAGGCGATGATCGGAGCGTCGACGCCCGCGGCGCGCAACGCGAGCGCCTCGGGGATCTCGGCGACGCCGAGTCGCGTCGCGCCCCCCTCGATCGCGGCGAGCGCGGCCGTCAGCGCTCCGTGCCCGTAGCCGTCCGCCTTCACGACGGCGATGAACTCCCGCGTGCCGGCGACCTCGCGCAGCCGACGCACGTTGTGGGTGATCGCAGCGCGGTGGATCACGGCCTCGCGCATGGCCCGCTCCTCGGTCATCCTCGTCCTCCCCCGGTCGCGCCCATGCCATCCGTCTCGCTCACGCCATCCGGCCCGCCCGCGCCATCCGATCCGGCACCGCCATCCGACCCGGCCACGCGATCCGACCCGCCCGCGCCATCCGACCCGGCAGCGCCATGCGATCCGGCAGCGCCATCCGATTCGGCCACGACGTACGCGATGGCCAGGCCGGCGTCATGCGAGAGCGACAGGTGCAGGCGCGCAATGCCGCGTGCGGCGACGACGCGCGCGGTGGCGCCCGCCAGCTCGAACCGGGGCGCTTCGCGCTCGCCCAGCCGTGCGATCTCGATCTCCGTCCACGTGACGCCGTCGGAGCCGCCGAGCGCCTTGATGAGCGCTTCCTTCGCGGCATAGCGCGCGGCGAGCGACCGCAACGGCAGCCCGGCCTCATGCGGCGTGAAGAGCCGCTCGGCGAGGCGCGGCGTGCGCGCGAGAGTGCGCTCGAACCGCGGCACGTCGACGAGGTCGACGCCGATCCCGACGATCATGCGCTCATCTCCTCCTCGTCCTCGGGTCCCCTCGTCCCGCGCCCCTTCTCGTCCAACGGATATCCCATTGCCCCAACCACATCCGATTTCACGTCATCCCGTGTGCTCTCGTCCAACGGATATCCGTTGGACGAGAGAAAGGAAAGGGGCAAGCGGAGAGAGGGTGGGCGCGGGCGGGATGCCTGCGGCTCCTCGACCGCGACCGACTTCTCCTCGACCGTGACCGACTTCTCCTCGATCGTGACCGACTTCTACTCGACCGTGACCGACTTCGCGAGGTTGCGGGGCTGGTCGACGTCGAGGCCCTTCGCGGTCGCGAGCCCCATCGCGAAGACGTGCAGCGGCACGACGGCGAGGATGGGCTCGAACAGCGGCGACGCCAGCGGCACGCGCAGCACCTCGTCGGCGAACGGCAGCACGGCGGCGTCGCCCTCCTCTGCGACCGCGATGACGCGGGCCCCGCGGGCGCGGATCTCCTCGATGTTCGAGATGACCTTGGCGTGCAGCGTGGCGGCGCCGCGCGGCGACGGCACCATGACGAACACGGGCTGCCCCGGCTCGATGAGCGCGATGGGGCCGTGCTTGAGCTCGCCGGCCGCGAACCCCTCGGCGTGGATGTACGACAGCTCCTTGAGCTTGAGCGCGCCCTCGAGCGCGATCGGGTATCCGACATGACGGCCGAGGAAGAGAACCGACCGCGTGTCCGACATCCAGCGCGAGAGCTGCTCGATGCGCTCCTGCTCGTTCTCGAGGATCCACTGGATCTTCCCCGGCAGCGCCTCGAGCTCGCGGATGCTCATGGCCGCGACCTCGGGCGACAGCGCGCCGCGCACGCGGCCGACGTGGAGCGCGAGCAGGTAGAGCGCCGTGATCTGCGCGACGAACGCCTTCGTCGACGCGACAGCGACTTCGGGGCCGGCGTGCGTGTAGACGATGGCGTCCGACTCGCGCGGGATGGTCGCCCCCTGCGTGTTGCAGATCGACAGCGTGCGCGCTCCCAGCCGCGCGGCCTCCTTGACCGCCATGAGCGTGTCCATCGTCTCGCCCGACTGGCTGATCGACACGACCAGCGTGTCGGGCCCCACGATGGGGTCGCGGTAGCGGAACTCGTGCGCGAGCTCGACGTCGACCGGGATGCGCGCCCACTGCTCGATGGCGTACTTGCCGACGAGGCCCGCGTAGTAGGCCGTGCCGCACGCGAGGACGATGACCCGGCTCACCCCCTGGAAGAGGTCGTCGAGGCCGTCGAGCTCGGGGATGACGATCTCGCCGTCCTTGACACGGCCGCGGATGGTGTTGGCGACCGCCTCCGGCTCCTCCGAGACCTCCTTCGCCATGAAGCTCGACCATCCGCCCTTGTCGGCGGCGGACGCGTCCCACGAGACCTCGAAGGGCTCCACCGCCACCTCGGCTCCGTCGAAGTCGGTGACCTCCACACCCGCAGGGGTGATCGCGACGATCTGGTCCTGGCCGATCGCGAGCGCGCGACGGGTGTGCTCGACGAACGCCGCGACATCCGAGCCGAGGAAGTTCTCCCCCTCGCCGAGGCCGATGACGAGCGGCGAGTTGCGTCGCGCGGCCACGACGAGGCCGGGGTGGTCCTCGTGCATCGCGAGCAGTGTGAACGCCCCCTCGAAGCGGCGGACCGCCGCGCGGAAGGCGGCGGCGAGATCTCCGCCGGACGCCCGGTACTCCCGGCCGAGGAGGACGGCGGCGACCTCGGTGTCGGTCTGGCTGCGGAACACGTGCCCCTCGGCGACGAGCTCGGCCTTCAGGTCCGCGAAGTTCTCGATGATGCCGTTGTGGATGACGGCGAGCCTGTCGTCGTCGGCCAGGTGCGGGTGCGCGTTGAGGTCGGTCGGGCCGCCGTGCGTGGCCCAGCGGGTGTGGCCGATGCCCGTCGTGCCCGCGGCGATGGGGCTGTCGGCGAGGGTCTCGCGCAGGCGCGCCAGCTTGCCCGCCTTCTTCCGCATCCCGAGGGCGCCGTCGCGGTCGATGACGGCGATGCCCGCGGAGTCGTAGCCCCGGTACTCGAGGCGGGCGAGGCCCGCGAGGAGGATGTCCTGGCTCTCACGAGGTCCGACGTATCCGACGATTCCGCACATGCGCTCAATCCTAGGATCGGCATCCTGTGAAGGGCGCCAGGCGCCGCCGGAGGCGCCGTCCCGGTCTCCGGGCGGGCGAGGAACGCGCGCGCCGAAACGCCGCACGACGACCCGGTGCGGATGGCCGTGCCCGATCCCGCGGCGCTACGGCCGCGCGACGAGCACGGGCGCCTCGGAGCCGAGCACGACGCGCATCGAGGGCGTCGCCAGGACGAACCGCGCCGCGCCCTCGCGCTGCCGCAGCCCGACGACGACGAGCGACGCGTCGCGGATGGCGGCGGAGATCGCCCCCGGCTCGTCCGGGTCGACGACGCGGTCGGCGGCGGCGGTCGGGACGATCGCTGCCTGCACGACGACGAGGGGCGTGCCGCGCTCGTCGGCGGCGGCGCGGCCGGCGGCGAGCGCGGCCCGTCCCTCCGCGCCTCCCGTGTCGACGACGACCACGGGCCCGGCCGCGGGGCTCACGGACGCAGGGCCGGGTCGCGCCGGCGCCGCAGGGCCGACTGGATGAGCGGCAGGACGACGACCACGACCGCGACGACGATGAGGACACCCGAGATGGGCCGGGTGAGGAAACCGGTCGGGTCGCCGTCGAAGAGCAGGAGCGCGCGGCGGATGCTCGACTCCAGCAGCGAACCGAGCACGAACGCGAGCACGAGCGGCCCCGGCTCGAACCCGTACTTCTTCATGAGGTAGCCGATCGCGCCGAAGGCCACGACGAGGCCGACGTCGAAGATCGAATTGTTGATCGTGTACGCGCCGACGAGCGTGATGAGCGCCGTGATCGGGGCGAGGATGGCCGCGCGCACCCGCAGGATGCGGACGAAGAGCCCCACGAGCGGCAGCGACATGATGAGCAGCAGCACGTTGCCGATGTACATCGAGTTGACGACGCCCCAGAACAGGTCGGGGTGCTGGTCGACGAGCTGCGGCCCCGGCGTGACCCCCTGGATGAGCAGGGCGCCGAACATGAGCGCCATGGTCGCGTTCGCGGGGATGCCGAGGGTGAGCAGCGGGATGAACGAGCTCGTCGCGGCCGCGTTGTTGGCGGTCTCGGGGCCGGCGATGCCCTCGACGGCCCCGTGTCCGAAGCGCGAGGGGTCCTTGGCGCGCTTCTTCTCGACGGCGTAGCCCGCCATGGAGGCGATCGTCGCGCCGCCGCCGGGAAGCAGCCCGAGCAGGAACCCCACGACCGACCCGCGGGCGAACGCGCCGGACGACTGACGCAGATCCGACCTGCTCGGCCAGACGTTCGCGACGTGCGCGGGCGTCATCGTCTCGGCGCGGTGGCGCTCCTCGAGGCTGTACAGGATCTCGCCGAGGCCGAACAGACCCATCGCGATCGGCACGAAGTCGATCCCGTCGGCGAGCTGCAGGCTCTCGAACGTGAACCGCTCGGCACCCGTGAACGGGTCGCGGCCGACGGTGGCGAGCAGCAGGCCGATGCCCGCCGCGATGATCGCCTTCAGCTTCGACCCGCTCGAGATCGTCGCCACGAGCAGGATGCCGAGCAGCGCGAGCGCGGCGTACTCGGCGGGGCCGAAGCTCAGCGCCCAGCCGGCGACGACGGGCGCGAACAGCGTGAGCCCCAGGATGGCGACGGTGCCGCCGATGAACGATCCGATCGCGGCGATGCCGAGGGCCGTGCCGGCGCGCCCGCGCTTGGCGAGCGCGTAGCCGTCGAACACGGTGACGACCGAGCTCGCCTCGCCGGGCAGCCGCAGCAGGACGGAGGTGATGGTGCCGCCGTACTGCGCCCCGTAGAAGATGCCGGCGAGCATGATGATCGCCGTGACGGGCTCGATCCCGTAGGTGAGCGGGAGCAGGATGGCGATGGTCGCCGCGGGGCCGAGCCCGGGCAGCACGCCCACGAGCATGCCGACGACGACGCCGATGAGGCAGTAGAGCAGGTTGAGGGGCTCGAAGACGGTGGCGAAGCCGTCGAGCACGGGCTGGAGATCCATGATGTGGTCTGCCTCAGATCAGGTGCGGGATGGCGGTTCCGAGCGCGCCGACGAAGACGAGGTAGAACCCCGCGACGACGGCGACGGACGTGACGAGGGTGGTGAGCCAGCGCTCGTGCCCGAGCACGCGCAGCCAGAGCACGCAGAGCAGCAGCGACGGGATCTCGAAGCCGACGTGCGGCATCAGGGCGACGAGCGCGACGAGGCTCGCGAACCCCCACAGGGCCATCCACGATGCGCGGGTGAACGTCTCGCCGTCCCCGCCGCGGCGGCCGACGACGAGCTGCGCGGCCGACAAGACGAGCACGACGATGCCGACGGCGAGCGGCCACAGGCCGGGCCCCGGCTGCGCGGGGGTTCCCGTGCCGAGGGCGATCGACAGCGCGATCGCGGCGGCGCCGACGGCGGCCGTGACGAGCGATGCGGCGAGGTTGGCGACGGGCCCGGCGGGCGGCGGGGTGTCGTCGATGGGGACGGGCGTGGTGTCCGTGGGCAGCGCTGCCTGCGGCTTCGTGATCGGCTGGTCTGCCATGAGACGGCCTCCTCGGGTTCGGATGAGCGGGAGCGGGGCGACCGGGGTCAGCCCGTGAGCGAGATGCCGTGCTCGTCGACGAGCGCTCGGTAGGTCTCGGCGAGCTCCGTCCACTCCTCGACGACCTCGGAGCCGGAGATCTCGCGCGGCGTGAGCAGGCTCGTCTCGTTGAACGAGGTGTAGGCGTCCGTGGCGAGCGCGTCGTCGATCGCGGCGACGAGGGCGTCCTGGACGTCGTCGGGCATGTCGGCGGGGCCGGCGATGGCGCGGTACTGCGCGACGGGCACGGTGTATCCGAGCTCGGCGGCCGTGGGGACGTCGGGCAGGAAGGCGTTCCGCTCCTGGGAGAACACGACGAGGGGCGTCACGGTGCCGGCGTCGATCTGCGGCTTCGCTTCGCCGAGCTGGATGGTCGACACCTGGACCTGGTCGCCCATGACCGCTGTGAGCGCCGGGGAGCCGGAGTCGAACGGCACGGCCTCGCCCGCCACCCCGGCCTCCGCGAAGAGGATGGCCTGGGCGAGCTGCGAGCCCGTGCCGACGCCCGTCGTGCCGTAGTCGAGGTCGTCGGCCGCGATCAGGTCGTCGAGGCTCTCGAAGCCCGACGCCGTGCTGGCGACGAGCACGTAGTCGTCCTGCGACAGGCCCTTCAGCACCGTGAGATCGTCGAGGTCGACGGCCTCGGCGGGGCTCACCGCGAGCGGCGTGATGGTGATGAGCGAGGCGTTGAGCAGGACGAGCTCGTAGCCGTCGGGTGAGGAGGCCGCGACCTCCTCCGTCGCGAGGGCGCCGTTTGCGCCCTCCTTGTTGAGCACGGGGACGGCGACGCCGAGCGACTCGGCCATCCCCTCGGCGACCGCGCGGGCCACGAGGTCGCTCGATCCGCCGGGAGCCTGCCCCACCGTGATCGTGACGGGACCGGTCGGGAAGTCGCTGCTCCCCTCCATCCAGTGGAGGTTGCCGCCGCACGCCGTGAGGGCGAGGGCGGAGACCGCGAGCGCGGCGACGCCGGCGAGGCGGGTGGCTTTCATGTCGGCTCTTCCTTCCGGGCAGGGCGACGTCGCCCTGCTCCTGTCCGTCGCACGGCCGTGTGGACGGGAGTTCAGACTAGGAACGACGATCCATGCACGTCCAAGCCCGAATCCGCATGGCGCGATACCCTGAAGGCATCATGTTCACGCTCGACCAGGTCCGCTGCTTCGTCGCGGTGGCAGAGGAGCTCCACTTCGGACGCGCCGCCGAGCGCCTGCGGATGACGCAGCCTCCGCTGAGCCGGCAGATCCAGCGGCTCGAGGCGCTCCTCGGCGTCGTCCTGCTCGATCGCGACAACCGGAGGGTCGTCCTCACCGAGGCCGGCCACGCGTTCCTCCGGGAGGCGAGGGAGATCCTCGCCGCCGTCGAGCGCGCCCCGGCGACGGCGCGCGAGGTCGCGGCGGGACGCAGCGGCGTCGTGCGCATCGGCTTCACGGCCGCCTCGGGCTACAGCGTGCTCGGCCCCCTGCTCGCGGCCGTCTCGGAGGCGCTGCCGCACGTGCGCATCGAGCTCGAGGAGCTCGTCACGGGGCAGCAGAAGGACGCGCTGTCCGACGGCTCCCTCGACCTGGGGCTCGCGCGTCCGCCGTTCGATCCGGGCCTGTTCGACTCGCGCCTCGTGCTCGCCGAGGACCTCGTGCTCGCCGTTCCCGCGGCCCATCCGCTCGCGGCGTCGGGCGCGCCGCCGACGCGGGAGGCGCTGCGCGCCGAGCCGCTCATCATGCACTCGGCGACGAAGGCCCGCTACTTCCACGATCTCGCCGTGCGCATGCTGCCCGTCGACCACGCCGGCGCCGTGCACGTCGTGAGCCAGATCGCGACGATGGTCGCGCTCGTCGCGGCCGGTCGCGGCATCGCGTTCGTCCCCGAGTCGGCGCGGCTGCTCGGCATCGACGGCGTCGCGTACCTCGACCTCGGGCCACCCGCGCACGACGTCGTGCAGCTGCACGCCATCTGGAATCGATCCAGCACGAACCCTGCGCTGCAGCGCGTCGTCGCCCTGCTCTCGTGATACCCGCAGGGCATCGAATCATCCAGAAGTCGTCTTGGACAGGTATGGATCGCGCGTCCTAGCGTGTCGATCAGACCCGTTCGATCCGACGTTGGAGCACTCGTGGCACGTTTCACCCCCGCCGAGTTGGCGGCGCACCTGAAGGACGGCCTGCTGTCCTTCCCCGTCACGGCGTTCACCGCCGATCTCGCGTTCGACGAGGCGGCGTACCGGGCGCATGTCGAGTGGCAGTCGAGCTACGACGTCGCCGGCCTGTTCGCCGCCGGCGGCACGGGCGAGGGCTTCTCGCTCACCCCGGCCGAGTCGGCCGCCGTGGTGCGCGCGGCCGTGGAGTCGTCGCGCCCCGAGGTGCCCGTGCTCGCCTCCGCGGGCGGCGCGACCTGGCAGGCCGTGGCGAACGCGGAGGCCGCGGAGGCCGCGGGTGCCGAGGGACTGCTCGTGCTGCCGCCCTACCTCACCGAATGCGACCAGGAGGGCCTCGAGGCGCACGTCGACGCCATCGCCTCGGCGACGTCGCTGTCGATCATCGTCTACAACCGGGGGAACGCGATCTACTCGGCGGAGACGGTGGCGCGCCTCGCCGACCGGCACGAGAACTTCATCGGCTTCAAGGACGCGATCGGCGACATCGAGCACCTCGCGAAGGTGTATGCGCGCAACGGCGACCGCCTCTTCTACCTCGGCGGCCTGCCGACGGCCGAGACGTTCGCGCTCCCCCTCCTGCAGATGGGCATGAGCACCTACTCGTCGGCGCTGTTCAACTTCGTCCCCGAGTTCGCGCTCGACTTCTACCGCGACGTGCGGGCGCAGGATCGCGCCGCCGTCACCGAGAAGCTCACCCGCTTCGTGCTGCCGTACCTCGAGATCCGCGACCGCGGGCGCGGCTACGGCGTCTCGATCGTGAAGGCGGGTCTGCGCGCCGTCGGACGCGATGCCGGCCCCGTCCGCCCGCCGCTGCACGATCTGCGCGAGGCCGAGTTCGCCGACCTGTCCGCCCTCATCGAGACCGCGGGCGTCGCCCCCGAGAGGATCGCCTCATGACCACGCTCACCGGACACTCCTTCATCGCCGGCGCACGGGTGCCCGGCACCGCCGGTACGACGCACGGAATCTCACCCGCGACGGGCGAGAGGCTCGAGCCCGCCTACACGCTGCTCGACGTCTCCCAGGTCGCGGCCGCGACGTCGGCGGCCGCCGACGCCTTCCCCTCGTTCTCGACGCTGGAGCCCGCCGTGCACGCGGCGTTCCTCGACAGCGTGGCGGATCGCATCGACGCGCTCGGCGACGACCTCATCGAGCGCGCCGGGCTCGAGACGGGGCTGCCGGCGGCCCGGCTGACGGGCGAGCGCGCCCGCACGACGAACCAGCTGCGGCTGTTCGCGCAGGTCGTGCGCCAGGGCGACCACCGCGGCGTGCGCATCGACCCGGCCATCCCCGACCGCACGCCCCTCCCGCGCGTCGACATCCGCCAGCGGAAGGTGCCGCTCGGCCCCGTCGCCGTGTTCGGCGCCTCCAACTTCCCGCTCGCGTTCTCCACGGCCGGAGGGGACACCGCCTCGGCGCTCGCGGCCGGATGCCCCGTCGTCTTCAAGGCGCACAACGCCCATCCCGGCACGAGCGAGCTCGTCGCGACGGCCATCGCCGAGGCCATCGCCGAGCACGGTCTGCACCCCGGCGTCTTCTCGCTCGTCTACGGCCCCGGCGCAGCCGTCGGGCAGGCGCTCGTCGCCGATCCCGCCATCCAGGCGGTGGGGTTCACGGGCTCGCGCGGCGGCGGCCTCTCGATCGTGCGCACGGCGCAGGAGCGCCCCGTGCCGATCCCCGTCTACGCCGAGATGAGCTCGGTCAACCCGGTCTTCCTCCTGCCCGGGGCGCTGGATGGCGACATCGACGCGCTCGCGTCGGCCTACGTCGCGAGCGTGACGGGCTCGAGCGGCCAGCTGTGCACGCAGCCGGGCGTCGTGTTCGTGCCGCGCGGCGAGGCGGGCGACCGCTTCCTCGCGGCGACGACGCGCAACGTCGACGAGGCCGCGGGCCAGGTCATGCTGACCCCCGGCATCGCGCGCTCCTGGCGCGAGGGCGTCTCGACGCGGTCGGAGCGCGCCGAGGTGCTCGCGCAGGGGTCGGAGGGCCCCGGCGACAACGCGCCGGCCCCCGTCATCCACGGTGCGAGCGCCGACGCGTTCGTCGCCGACGAGGTGCTGCAGGAGGAGATCTTCGGCGCCGCGTCGCTCGTCATCCGGTACGAGACGGCCGACGAGCTCGCCGCGGCCGCCGAGCGGCTCGAGGGGCAGCTGACCGCGACCATCCAGCTCGCCGATCGCGACCATGCGCTCGCGGCGGCGCTGCTGCCCGTCCTCGAGCGCAAGGCCGGACGCATCCTCGCGAACGGATGGCCGACGGGCGTGGAGGTGGGGCACGCGATGGTGCACGGCGGGCCGTTCCCCGCGACGAGCGACTCGCGCACGACGAGCGTCGGCACGCTCGCGCTCGAGCGGTTCCTGCGCCCCGTCGCCTACCAGAACATCCCCGACGCGCTGCTTCCCGCGGCGCTCCGCGACGCGAACCCGTGGAACCTCACGCGCCGCGTGGACGGCGTGCTCCAGCCGGGGACCGCGGGATGACCGCGACCGTCGCGCGGGTCGAGGT
The DNA here is from genome assembly GCF_053617895.1 of Microbacterium sp. NPDC055683. Classification (NCBI taxonomy): domain Bacteria; kingdom Bacillati; phylum Actinomycetota; class Actinomycetes; order Micrococcales; family Microbacteriaceae; genus Microbacterium; species Microbacterium sp. NPDC055683. The sequence goes on from NZ_JBSHGQ010000019.1 coordinate 17,655, forward strand.
CGTGCCGGTCGCCGGCCACGACTCGATGCTGCTCAACCTGTCGGGGGCGCACGCGCCGTTCTTCACGCGCAACATCGTCATCCTCACCGACTCGGACGGCCGCGAGGGGCTCGGCGAGGTGCCCGGCGGCGAGGCCATCCGGTCGACGATCGACGAGGCCGGCGCGCTGCTCGTGGGGCAGCCCGTCGCGCGGTTCCGGTCGCTGCTGCGCGACGTCGCCCGGCGCTTCGCCGACCGCGATGCGGGCGGGCGCGGCCTGCAGACGTTCGATCTGCGCACCACCGTGCACGCCGTCACCGCTCTCGAGTCTGCACTACTCGACCTGCACGGCCAGGAGCTGGGTGTGCCCGTCGCGGAGCTCCTCGGCGCCGGCCAGCAGCGCGACGCCGTGCCGATGCTGGGCTACCTGTTCTTCGTCGGCGACCCTGACCGCACCGACCTGCCGTACCTGCGCGAGCCGGGCGGCGCCGACGACTGGGAGCGCGTGCGCCGCGAGGAGGCGATGACCGCCGACGGCGTCGTGCGCCTCGCGGAGGCCGCGCAGAAGCGCTACGGCTTCGCCGACTTCAAGCTCAAGGGCGGCGTGCAGGGCGGCGACGCCGAGGTCGACGTCGTCACGGCGCTCGCGCGGCGCTTTCCCGACGCGCGCATCACGCTCGACCCGAACGGCGGATGGCTGCTGGAGGACGCCGTGCGCCTCGGCGAGCGGCTGCGCGGGGTCGTCGCGTACGCCGAGGACCCGTGCGGCGCCGAGGGCCGCTTCTCGGGCCGCGAGGTCATGGCGGAGTTCCGCCGCCGGACGGGGCTGCGCACGGCGACGAACATGATCGCGACCGACTGGCGCGAGATGGCGCACGCCGTGCGCGAGAACGCCGTCGACATCCCGCTCGCCGACCCGCACTTCTGGACCATGGCGGGATCCGTGCGCGTCGCCGAGCTGTGCGCCGACTTCGACCTGACCTGGGGCTCGCACTCGAACAACCACTTCGACGTGTCGCTCGCGATGTTCACCCACGTCGGTGCGGCGGCTCCGGGCGACATCACGGCGCTCGACACGCACTGGATCTGGCAGGACGGCCAGGAGCTCACGACCGCTCCCCCGGTCATCCGGGATGGCGCGGTGCGCGTGCCGGAGGCCGCCGGCCTGGGCGTGACGATCGACCGCGACCGCCTCGCGGCGGCGCACGAGCTCTACCGCGAGCACGGCCTCGGGGCGCGCGACGACGCCGCCTCGATGCAGTACCTCGTGGATGGCTGGACCTTCGACCCGAAGCGCCCCTGCCTCGTGCGCTGAGCGTCCCCGTCGACGGGCGTCCCTCTCCGGAGGGGCGCCCGTTTGTTGTCGTACAGCTTGCTAATCTGTATGATGTATCTGTCCGACCACTCGACGAGGAGATCCCGTGACCTACGTGCCCGACGCCATCCGCACCATCCGCCTGTCGACCCTGCGCCTGCCCCTCTCCGTCCCGATCTCGGACGCCAAGGTGTTCACGGGCCGCCAGAAGCCCATGACGGAGGTCGTGTTCCTCCTGGCCGAGATCGAGACGGCGCAGGGCTTCGCGGGCCACGGCTTCAGCTACTCGAAGCGCGCAGGCGGTCCCGCCCAGTACGCGCATGCGCGCGAGGTCGCGAGCGCCGCGATCGGCGAGGACCCCAACGACATCCAGAAGCTGTACACGAAGCTGCTGTGGGCCGGCGCGTCGGTCGGCCGCTCGGGCGTCGCGACGCAGGCGCTCGCGGCCATCGACATCGCGCTGTACGACCTCAAGGCCAAGCGCGCCGGGCTGCCCCTGTCGAAGCTGCTGGGCGCGCATCGCGACTCGGTGCGCACCTACAACACCTCCGGCGGGTTCCTGAACGCCTCGATCGACGAGGTGCGCGAGCGCGCGTCGCAGTCGATCGAGGAGGGCATCGGCGGCATCAAGATCAAGGTGGGTCTGCCCGACAGCGCGGAGGACCTTCGCCGCGTGCGCGCCGTCCGCGAGCACATCGGCGACGTCGTGCCGCTCATGGTCGACGCGAACCAGCAGTGGGATCGCGCCACGGCGCTGCGGATGGGCCGCCGTCTCGAGGAGTTCGACCTCGTGTGGATCGAGGAGCCCCTCGACGCGTACGACGCGGAGGGGCACGCCGACCTGGCCCGCGCGCTCGACACCCCGATCGCCACGGGCGAGATGCTCGCCTCCGTCGCCGAGCACGAGCGCCTCATCGCGGCGCGGTCGTGCGACATCATCCAGCCCGACGCGCCGCGCGTGGGTGGCATCACGCCGTTCCTGCGGCTCATGACGTTCGCCGACCAGGCGGGCCTCGACCTCGCGCCGCACTTCGCCATGGAGATCCACCTGCACCTGGCGGCGTGCTATCCGCGGGAGCCGTGGGTGGAGCACTTCGACTGGCTCGACCCGCTCTTCGAGGAGCGACTCGAGACGCGCGACGGCCGCATGATCGTGCCGGACCGTCCCGGCCTCGGCTTCACGTTCAGCGACCAGGCGAGGGCGTGGACGACCGACTCCGTCACGATCGGGGCGTGAGCGCGTCGGGGCGTGAGCGCGTCGGGGCGTGGGCGCGTCGGGGCGTGGGCGCGTCGGGGTGTCAGCGCCTCGGGGATGGGACGATGAGCGGATGACGACATCACGCGGCGAGGAGATCGCCCGTCTCATCGGAGAGCGCATCGTCGAAGGGGCCATCGCTGCGGGCGAGCGGCTGCCGAGCGAGAGCCGCCTGATGGACGAGTTCGGCGTCAGCCGCACGGTCGTCCGTGAAGCGCTGCAGCGCCTGCAGTCGCGCGGGCTCGTGCGCACCCGCGTGGGCTCGGGCAGCTACGCGCTGACCCCGCCCGCGCCCCCGGCGGGCGGGGACGACTGGCTCGCCGCACGGGACGCGGCCGAGCGTGGCGAGCTCCACGCCCTCCGCGTCGCGGTCGAGTCGGAGGCCGCCGCGCTCGCGGCGCGCGCGCCATCCGCCGCCGGCATCGCGATGATCGACGCGGCGCTCTCCGATCTCGCCGGGGCGACGCTCCCCTCCGCGACGGTCGAGGCCGACTTCGCGTTCCACCGCGCGGTCGCCGCCGCGTCGGGCAACCGCTACCTGCTGGCGGTGCTCGACCGCATCGGCGCCCGGGCGATCGTGCTGCCGTCGGCGCGCATCGCCGACGGCGAGCGCGACGCCGCCGACGCGGCGGCGGTGCTCGCCGAGCACGCGGCCGTGGCGACGGCCATCCGACACGCCGACCCCCTGGCGGCGGCCGCCGCCATGCGCGCGCACCTCACGTCGTCGGCCGCGCGACGCGCGAGCGGCTGAGCGCATCCCGAGCGCCATCCGCACCTCGCGGCGATCGGACGGCCCGGCCTACAGCTTGCGCAGCAGCACGCTCTCGACGGAGTGCGAGGCGCCCTTGTTGAGCACGAGCGTCGCGCGGTGCTTCGTGGGCGCGACGTTCTCGAGCAGGTTCGGCAGGTTGATGTCGCCCCAGATGCCGCGGGCCGTGCCGATGGCCTCCTCGTCGCTGAGGTGCTGGAAGACGTTGAAGTACGACGACGGGTTCGAGAACGCGCCCTCGCGCAACGCGAGGAACCTGTTCACGAACCACTGCTCGATGTGCGCGGCGTCGGCGTCGACGTAGAGGGAGAAGTCGAACAGGTCGCTCACCGCGACGTCGTTCGGGGTGGGCGGCGGCTGGAGGACGTTGAGCCCCTCGATGATGAGCACGTCGGGCCGGCGCACGACGACCTGCGCATCCGGCATGATGTCGTACTTCATGTGCGAGTAGAAGGGCGCGCGCACCTCGGCGGCGCCGCTCTTCACCTTCGTGACGAAGTCGACGAGCGCGCGACGGTCGTACGACTCCGGGAAGCCCTTGCGCCCCATGATGCCGCGCCGTTCGAGCTCGGCGTTGGGATAAAGGAACCCGTCGGTGGTGACGAGCTCCACACGGGGGGTGTCTGGCCAGCGGCTGATGAGCTCGCGCAGGAGCCGCGCGACCGTCGACTTCCCCACCGCGACGGAGCCCGCGACGCCGATGACGAACGGCGTGGTGGGGTCGTCCTCCTGGAGGAACGCCGACACCTCCGCGCCGATGCGGCGCACGCCCGACGCCCAGATGCTCAGCGTGCGACTGAGCGGCAGGTACACGTCGCGCACCTCGGCGATGTCGAGGCGGTCGCCGAGACCGCGCAGCTGCACGACCTCGGTCTCGGTGAGGGGCTGGTCCACGCCCGCCGCCATCCGCGCCCAGTCCGAGCGGGAGATCTCCCGGTACAGCGAGAGCGAAGCGGGGGCCGCGGTCGACGTCACCGTGACATCGTACCGGCGCGCACGGCGGGGGCTCGGATCGGGGCGGCCCGCCGCCTCAGCGGGAGACTCCTCTAGGGTGGAGGCGCTGCGACCCCGAGGAGCCGTCATGACCACCACCCCCACCGTCCTCTTCGTCTGCGTGCACAACGCCGGCCGCTCCCAGATGGCGGCGGGATGGCTGCGGCACCTCGCGGGCGACCGGGTCGAGGTGCTCTCGGCGGGCTCCGCGCCGAAGGACGAGATCAACCCCGTCGCGGTCGAGGCGATGGCCGAGGTCGGCATCGACATCGCGGCGAACACGCCGAAGGTGCTGACGACGGAGGCGGTCAGGGCGTCCGACGCCGTCATCACGATGGGATGCGGCGACGCGTGCCCCGTCTTCCCCGGCAAGCGCTACGAGGACTGGCAGCTCGACGACCCCGCCGGCCAGGGCATCGACGCCGTGCGGCCGATCCGCGACGAGATCCGCGCGCGCGTCGAGAGACTCCTGCACGAGATGCTCCCCGACGAGCGCTGACCCTCCGTCTCCTCGCCTCCCCGTTCCCCTTCCCTTCTCGCCCAGGTCGCAGTTCGCGGCCCGAAACGGCGGTTTCAGGACGGAAACTGCGACCCGGGCGAGGCCGGGTGCCGCCCAGGTTGCAGTTCGCCGCCCGAAACGGCGATTTCAGGACGGAAACTGCGACCCGGACAAGGCCGGATCTCGCCCAGGTCGCAGTTCACGGCCCGAAACGGCGGCCTCAGGACGGAAAGTGCCACCCGAGCAAGGGGCGGGTGCCGTCAGGTGGCAGTTCGTGGCCGATAGCCTGTGTCCGTGCGCCTGGGAGTCCTCGACATCGGTTCGAACACCGTCCATCTGCTCGTCGCCGACGCCCATCCGGGCGGACGCCCGCTCGCGACGACGAGCGAGAAGTCGGTGCTGCGGCTCATGCGCTATCTCGAAGACGACGGCCGCATCTCCGACGAGGGCGTCGCGGCGATCGTCGACGCCGTCGGGCGGGCACGCGCTGTCGCCGAGCAGGAGGGCGTCGACGAGCTGCTCGCGACCGCGACCTCCGCCGTGCGCGAGGCGAAGAACGGGCCCGACGTCATCCTTCAGATCGAGGCGGCGCTCGGACAGCCGCTGCAGGTGCTCGGCGGCGAGCAGGAGGCGCGATTCACCTTCCTCGCCGTCCGCCGCTGGTTCGGATGGTCGGCGGGTCAGATCCTGCTCTTCGACATCGGCGGCGGATCGCTCGAGATCGCCGGCGGCAGCGAGGAGCTGCCCGATCACGCCGAGTCGGTGCAGCTCGGCGCGGGGCGGATGACCATCGGCTTCCTGCCCGACGATCCGCCGGGCGACCACCAGGTCGACCGGCTCCGGGCGCATGCCGCGTCCGTCCTCACCCCCGTCGCGGAGCGGTTCAGGGCGCTCCCCCGCCCCGAGCACGTCGTGGGGTCGTCGAAGACGATCCGCTCGCTCGCGAAGCTCGCCGGCCATCCGCTGCCGGGCTGGTCGGGCATCGAGCGGATGGTCCTTCGCCGCGAGTCGCTCGGCTCCTGGATCCCCGTGCTCGCGCGCATCCCCGCCAAGGCGCGGCGCGAGCTCCCCGGGATCACGGCCGACCGCACGTTCCAGATCACGGCGGGAGCCGTCGTCCTGCACGAGGCGATGGCCGCGCTCGACGTCGAGGAGCTCGAGGTGTCGCCGTGGGCTCTGCGCGAGGGCGTCTTGCTTCGCTACATCGAGGATCTCGGCTGGTAGCCCCACCCACCCGGCCGGGATTCCACGCCGCGTCGCGGGCTACCGTGAGGGGGTGAACCGCTTCCCGCGCCGCGTGTACGGGCAGGGCGACGAGCCCGACCCGCGCTTCAGCCTCGCGAACGAGCGCACCTTCCTCGCGTGGCTGCGGACGGCCCTCGCGATGTACGCGGGCGCATTCGCGCTCGAGGCGCTCTCGATCCCGACCGCGACCGGATGGCGCCTGGCCGCCGCGGGCGTGTTCCTCGCCCTCGGCACGCTCGCGGCCCTGCAGGCGTGGTTCGGCTGGGCGCGTACGGAGACGTCGCTGCGCCTCGGGCGCCCGCTTCCCGGGCTCGCCGCCGGCGGAGTGATCGTCGTGGGCGTGATCACCGCGGTCGCGCTCGTCACGATCGGGATGTTCGTGTGACGCAGGAGGTCTTCGACACCGGGCTGCAGCCCGAGCGGACGCTGCTCGCCTGGCGCCGCACGTGCCTCTCCTTCGGTCTCGCGAGCGTCGTCGCCATGCGCTTCACCGTCGAGGTCGCTGGCGTCGTCGCGGTCATCGCCGGCGTGGTCGGCTCAGGTCTCGCTGTCGCCGCGTACGCGGCCGCAGCCGCCGGTTACCGGCGCGCGCACCGCGATCTCCACGCCACCGGCGGGCTACGCCGCAGCGGATGGCCGATGGCGCTCGCTACACTCGCCGCTCTCCTCCTCGGAGCGGCGTGCGCGGCATATCTCGTCCAGGGGGCACTGGGCGGGTGAGCGGGTGGCGCTGAGCGGGCGCGCGGGTTGCGCTGAGCCGGCGCGCGGGTTCGCGCTGTTCGCCAGTGCTGATGGATGGGTGTGCGCCGTTCGCCAGTGCGGATGTTCACGTCTGCGGCCGTTGAGGCCTACATCCGCACTGGCGAACCCGGGCGCGCCTCGCCTCAGGCGATCGAGGCGATCATGCTCTCGAGCGCGATCCGGTTCTCCGGGGTGTCGAGCGGGACCGTGATCGCGATCTCGACCGTCATGCCCTCCCACGGCATCACGATCGTCACTCCGAGGTCGTCGACCTGCCGCTTGCTGAGCGGATCGAGCACGCCGATCGACTCCACGAACCCTGCGTCGATGCCCGCGATGGTGCGTGTCGCCGGCTCGCCCACCTCGCTGTAGACCAGCTCGGCCGTGGTGACAGCGGCTGAGGCTGCATCCTCGTCCTCCCAGGGGTAGCGCGTCACCCCGACATCCCAGATGTCGCCTTCCTCGGTCCGCGCGAAGCCCTGCGCCTGGAACACGCCCTCCGAGATCTCCTCCGCTGGGAGGATCTCCCACTCGACCGCGTCCGTCAGGTGCAGCTGAGCTCCCGGCACCTCGAGCAGCGGCCCGGTGGCGGCGGGCACATCGGTCGGCACGGGCTCGGCCTCCGCCTGCTCATCGGGGTCCGTGCCCCGCCACACCGCGACGAGAGGGCCCGCCGCGTCGTCCCCGCTCGTCCGCACGGCGAAGACGTGCTCGCCGACGACCCGGATGTCGAGCGTGTCGTCGAGCGACACCGTCCAGTCCGGCAGATCCCACGACCCCGTCAGCTCGCCCGTCACGGCGTCGAGGCGGTGCAGCCGCGCCCCGCTGAACAGATCCGAGTACACCGCGTACATGGCGTCCTCGGCATCGCGGTGCACGTCGCGCACATCCCCCGAGACATCGCCGACGTACTCGTCGATCGCGGGAAACGCCGTGCGCCACAGCTCGCCGCCTCCCGCTGCATAGGCGACGATGAGCGTGTTCCCGGCGTCCGCACCCGCGATCGCCGCCGACGTCACGAATCCGTCGGCGAGCAGCATCCACTCCGAGGCGTCGGCGAACGGCTGCGTGAACGCCGCGACGAGATCCTCCTCGACCGTCGCAGCCGCGACCTGCCCGTCGGCCGCCCGCGGCACTCCCGCACGCACGAGGCCATCCGCCGTCTGCGTCACCACGAGCGCGCCGGGCCTGTCCGCGAAGACCTGCAGGGGTCCGCCCTCGGCCACGCCGTCGATCCCGAACCGCAGCGGATCCTGCTCCGACACCCGCCAGATCTCGCGCGGCTCCTCCGCCGTCGCGTCGTATCCGATCCACTCCGACCAGGTGTCTGACCCGTCGCCCTGGACATGCGCGAGCCGGGTGACGAACGTGCGGCCGTCCGCGAGCGCGCTGACGTCGTACACGGCGGTGTAGTCGCCCGTGTCGTCGTCCTCGACGACGCCCAGCTCCGCGGCGTCCATCACGAGGTCGACGACCCCGCGCTCGCCGATCCGGCCGATGCTGTCGAAGGTGTAGAACCAGAGCTCGTCCCCGACGTGGAGCATCCCGACGACGTGATCGCCGCCCAGCTGCTCCTCGCCGTCGCGCTTCACCTGCCGGTCGGCAGGCTTCTGCGCCTGGCCGTCGACGATCAGCTCGTCCGCGATGATCGTGCCGTCGTCCGGATCCACCGCGATGCGACGCTCGCAGCCGAGCGAGATGCCGAGCAGCACGACGACGGTGCCGTCCTCCGCGACCTCGGGCCCCGCGCACACGCCGCTGTCCAGGGAGTGTCGCGGAAGCGTCGTCGTCCACTCCTCCTCCGCGGTGTCGCTCGAGTACGCGTGCAGGGCGTTGTCGGCGCTGACGATGAACACGTGCGGGTCGGCGACGAGGATGCCCGGATGGATGAGCGACTCATCGACGGGGATGGCGGGCTCGCCCTCCGAGACGGTCTCGAGCGGCCCATCCGCGAGGGCGGGCGCCGGCTCGGCCCCGGGGCTGGACGCCGTCGACACGGTCGAGTCGGTCGGGCGGGGGTCCGATGCACCCGTGGTGGGCGTGCAGCCGCAGAGGAGCATCGCCGCCACGAGCGCGGAGACGGCCGCAGAACGGCGTGTGGAGTCCATGCCATTGGTCTACCCCACCCGGAGGCGATGCGGTCGAGGTCGCCGCGGGCAGGAGTCCCCTTTCGCCAGTGCGGATGTGGAGGTGCGCGCGCTTCGCCAGTGCGGATGTAGACGTCAGAGGCCGGTGGGGTCTACATCCGCACTGGCGAACGCCGGGCGGACCGACATCCGCACTGGCGAACGCCGGGCGGACCGACATCCGCACTGGCGAACCGGGGGAACGCGAACGCCGCCTCGCCTACACCGCGCTCTCGATCCCGGGCAGAAGCTTCCCGAGAAGATGCGTCAGGGTCTCGCGCTCGCCATCCGAGAGCCGCTCCAGCACGAGCGCGCGGATCTGGGCGACGTGCGCCGGCGCGGCCCGCCGCACCATGTCGCGCCCGGCCTCGGTCAGCACGGCGGAACCGGTGCGCTTGTCCGTCGAGCACGACGTGCGCTCGACCCATCCGCGGTTCTGCAGGGCATCCAGCGCGTGACTCAGCCGCGACCGGCTGAGACCGGCGATCCGGGCGATCTCGCCGAGCGTCGGCGGCGCATCGGCGTCCTGGGCGAGCGTCACGAGGATGGCGTAGTGCGCATGGTTGATGCCGCCCTCCTCCCGCAAGGTGCGGTCCAGCGCCTGGGGGAGCAGCTGGACGAGCCGGACGAGCGGCAGCCAGCTCGCCATCTCGTCGTCGGAGAGGCGGCGGTCGGTGCCGGACCGCGTCACGCGGCTGGCAGGTCGAGCGTGTGCGCCGTGTGATCGCGCTTTGCGCGCAGGTACCGCGCGTTCGCCGACGAGAGGTGCACGGCGGTCGGCACCCGCTCGACCACGGCGACGCCGAGGCGCTCGAGCTGACCGGCCTTGTCGGGGTTGTTGCTGAGCAGGCGGATGGTGTCGGCGCCCACGGCGCGCAGCATCTGCGCGGCAGCGGTGTAGTCGCGCTCGTCCTCGCCGCGCCCCAGCGCGACGTTCGCCTCGTACGTGTCGAGGCCGGCGTCCTGCAGCGCGTACGCGTCGAGCTTGGCGTAGAGCCCGATGCCGCGCCCCTCCTGACGCAGGTAGAGAAGGAAGCCGCCGTCCTGCGCGATGCGCTCCACCGCCTCGCGCAGCTGCGGCCCGCAGTCGCAGCGCTCCGACCCGAAGACGTCGCCCGTCAGGCACTCGCTGTGGGGGCGGACGAGCGGGGCGTCGCCGCGCTCGAGCGCTCCGCGCCAGTCGCCGAGGCCGAGCAGCAGGTGCTCCTTGCCGTCGACGAGGCCGTCGAACGTGAAGACGTCGGCGGTCGTCGTGTACCCGTCGGCGAAGCGCAGCGGCACGACGACGCGCACGCGCTCCACGGCCTCGGCTGGGGCTGCGATATGTGAAGTCTCAATCACATCGTCGTTCAACGTCGACGGGTGAGACGTATTCCCTGGGTCGTTCCACACTCCGTCATCGTCCGTCACCGGTCGTGCGCATTTCGCGGGTTGACACCGGATGGCCGATGTGCATTCAGCTGGATGGGCCTTCGACGAGACACGGCGCCACGAAGCGCTCGCCGCCCTCGGACGACGGCTCGATCACGTTGTCCGCCGCCACGCGCCCCACTCCCATCAGGTCGAGGTCGACGGTCGTGAGCCGGCGCAGCTTCTGATCGATGACGACCTCCTCCCAGTTGTCGACGCCCACCACCGCGATGTCGTCGGGAACGGATGCTCCTCGCGTCTCCAGCTCGTCGAGGACACCGAAGGCGATGTGGTCGTTGCCGCAGAACACGGCGTCGACGCCGATCCCCTCGTCGCCGAGCCGGGTGAGCGCCTGACCTCCCCACTCCCGCCGCCAGCTGCCGTGGAGGACCGCCGCCGGCGCGAGCCCCGCCTCCTCGAGAGCGCGCCGGAAGCCCGCTTCCCGCCTCCGCACGGCGAGGTCGTCGGCATCGGCCGTGACGTGGGCGATCCGCGTGCGGCCTCGCTCGAGCAGATGACGGGCGGCGAGGTAGCCCGCCTGCTCGTTGTCGGGCAGGAAGACCGAGTCGCCCTCGTCGTCCGTGGCGGCGAACGCGTATGTGACGGGCACGTCGAACTGGTGCGTGATCGACGGCGTCACGCGCGCGTAGCCCGATCCCACCACGAGCAACCCGTCGATGCGGCGGTCCTGCAGCGTGCGGACGCTCTCGGTCATGTCGCGATGCGCGTCGATGCGTCCGTCGAAGACGAGCGCCGCGCGCTCGCGACTGCCGAGCTGCAGGATGGCCCCCATCACGACCGGCCGTGAGAACGTCGCGGTCGCCCGGTGGGTGAGCAGGCCGACGGTCCGGCTTCGCCCGGACGCGAACGAGAGCGCGAGCGCGTTCGGACGGAAGTCGAGGCGCTCCGCGGCGGCCCGCACCCGCTCCTTCGTCGCCACCGAGACGACGGGGCTGTCGTTGAGGGCCTTCGAGGCCGTCGCCTTGGACACGCCCGCCACGGCGGCGACGTCGCTCAGCCGCACGGCACGTTGTGTCGCCATCCCGTGATCCTATCCAGCGGGCTGTCCGACACCGGACGTGCCGGACGCGCGCGGCGACGGTGCACGGCCGTCCGCAGCGGCGACGATGCCGTCGGTGCGCACCGGCATCCCCGTGGCGAGCGAGGCGTTGCCCGCGATCCCTACCGAGACGGCCCGCAGCCCGTCGCGCCAGGACGCCGCCCGTTCCAGGTCGTCGTCGATCGGTCCGAGGAACACGTCGCGCAGCAGGGCTGCATCCGCACCGCCGTGACCGCCTTCGGCGTGGGGGATGGCGACCATCCGCGCCGCGCCGAAGTGCGGCTGCACGACGAGCCGGTCGCCTACGGGCCGCGTCGCGTCGACGGCGGAGGCGTCGCTCTGCGCGGACGGATCGACGACGACGCCGCGCGGCGTGACCGAGCCGCGCTCCACGACCGTCAGCTCGGCGCGCCCCCTCGTGCCGTTGACCGCGACCGCGTAGCCCTCCCAGGGCGCGTGCGCGTTGAGCGCGTAGGTCATGCTCGCGCCGCGTGCGAAGTCGATCACGAGCGACAGGTTGTCCTCGATGTCGATGCCGGCGTCGAAGACGTCGCGGTCGCGCAGATAGCCGTCGTGATGCTCCTGCTCGAGGTACAGCCCGCGGAGCACGTCGTGCTCGCGCAGATCGAGGGCGAAGGGGTCGCCCGCCGCCGCATCCGTCGTCCCCCTGGTCGGACGCGGACCCGCACCACGGCGCGCTCCGTTGACGTCCCCGTAGAACCGCAGCCCGCCGCTCGCGAACACCCGCACGGGCTCGTCGCCCAGCCACCAGCTCGCGAGGTCGAAGTGGTGCGACGACTTGTGCACGAGCAGCCCGCCGGAGTTGCGCTTGTGGCGATGCCAGCGGCGGAAGTAGTCGGCGCCGTGCGAGGTGTCGAGCAGCCATTCGAAGTGCACCGAGGTGACCTCGCCGATCTCGCCGCGCGCGATGACCTCCCGCAGGGCGGCGTTGCGCGGCGAGTACCGGTAGTTGAAGGTGGTGACGACATCGCCGCCCGTGCGCGCGACCGCGTCGGCGATGCGGCGCGCCCCCTCGAGGTCGATCGTGAGCGGCTTCTCCACGACGACGTCCGCTCCCGCCTCGAGAGACGCCACGACGACGTCGGCGTGCGCATGGTCGGGGGCGGTGACGATGACGCGCTCGACGCCGGATCGGGCGAGGGCGGCGCCCAGGTCGTCGAGATCGAGGCGCGCAGGCTCTGGCAGCCCGGCCGCGGCGAGCGCACGGGCGTTCCAGGCGAGCCGGCCAGGGTTGACGTCACCCCAGGCGACGAGCTCCGCATGCGCCGCGTGCACCCCCGCCATGGCGTGGAGGTACATCTGGGCCCGCGCGCCTGCTCCGATGAGCGCGTAGCGGGTCGGCCGGCTCATGCGCCGCCGCCCACGAGCACGACGGGCACGAAGAGCCGCGAGTCCTTGCTCGCGCCGATCCCGCTCCCCCACTCCAGGAAGCCCTCACGCACGCCGCCGTCGGCGTCGTTGGCGAGGAGCGAGAACGAGAACACGCGCTCGCCGGGATCGATGCCGAGGAGATCCCACGGCACCACGACGTCGTACGAGGTCGTCGTGCCCTCGCGCTCGATCTCGAGCTCGACGTCGTCGACGGCGCCCACGGGCGTCGTGTACCGGTAGACGCTCGGCTGCGAGGCATCCGGATGGACGCCGAGCTCGACGCGGCTCGACGGGTCGTCCCCCGGGAGCCCCGCGGCGACCGCGAACTGCACGGAGTCGCCCGACCACAGCCGATCCGCCGTCGACGAGGGCGAGTGGTCGTCGTCCTCCACGCGCGCGTGGATCCGCAGTCCCTCGTCCTTCCACGACACCGAGAACGTGCCGCCGAGATCGTCGGCGTCGGCCCGACCCCCGCTCAGCGCGACGTACTCGCCTGCCGTGCGCCAGTCGACGACGACCGCATCCGACGGTCTGCGCTCGACGGGCGCGGACGCGGTGGTCCCCGAGAGCGCGCGCGGCTCGCCGTCCGCCGTGGCGGAGACCGAGAACGCGTACGGCGTCCACGGGGTGACCGCAGCGCTCAGGGCGACCGCGGTCGAGGCGCCGTCCGCGACGGTGAACGAGGGGATGGCTCCGCTCTCATCACCCACGGACCACTCGATCTCCTCCACGGCGACGTCGCCGGCGCCGGCGACGTTCGATGCCGACAGCTCGAGGCCGCCGTCCGCCGTCGGGGTGACGGCGAGGACCGGGCTCTCGACCACCGCGGCCGATTCCTGCACGAGTGCGACCACGGCGTCTCCCGAGCGCACGGTGTAGGTGAGCGGCTTGTCGCCGAGCTCGCGCATCGGTGCGAGGGAGACCGTGCCGGCCGTCCCCGCGATCGTCGTCCCGGCTCCCACCGGCCCCGCGACGACCAGGTCGCCCTCGACGCCCAGCGTCGTGCGGTCCAGGCTCACGGCGGCATCCGCTCCCGCGCCCCGCGCGATCGCGTCGGGCGCATCGATGCGGGCGCCGGGATCGGCGACGACCGACGTCCCTCCCATGGCGCCGACCACGAAGACGGGTTCGGGACCGACCGTGATCTCCACCTGGGCATCCGGAAGCGCCCGCCATGAGCGGCCGTCGCCCGTGGCCACCCGAGCCGACGCGGCCGTGCCGATCGACAGGGCGACGGGGTCGTCCCCCGTGCTCCAGGCCATCCGCGTGATCCCGCCCGATGCGTCGGCGAAGTCGGCGACGATGGCGCCGTCGAGCCTCTCGACGGCGACGAGGTCGCGCGCGGCCGTGAACCGGTCGTAGGCGGCGAGCGCGGCGTACGAGGGCTTCGGAGCGAGGGCCGTCCCGCCGTCGGCAGGTCGACGTGCGAGTCCGAAGTTGTGCTCGGTTTCAGCGGGATTCGCACCGGAGTCGATGAGCTCGTAGAAGACGACGCGCTCGACACCCGCCGCCTCGAGGAGCGCCGCGGAGCGCACGACGTAGGCCGCCTGCTGGCGCTCGGTCGTCCCGCCCGTCGTCGTCGTCCACCCGTGCTCGGTCAGCCAGATGGGGATGTCGGAGCCGGGGGCGTACTCGTCGATGAGGGCGCGCAGCGTCGCGACGCCCGCCTCGGTGCGGCCTTCCGGCGCGGTCGGGAAATCGTAGGTGTGGTAGCTCACGGCGTCGAGGTGGTCGAGCGCGCCGAGCGCGAACAGGTCCTCCAGGAAGTCCCACTTCGCCCCCGCGCTGACCGGGCCGACGACGCGTGCGCCGGGGGCCGCCGCGTGGATGGCCGCGGCCGCCGGAACGAGCAGGTCGTTGTAGCAGGCCGCCGTCATGCCGCATGCGCCCGTGTTGAAGGTGTGGTTGAACTCGTTGTACACCTCGTAGTCGACATCGGGCCCGTAGTGGGCGGCGGCCGCCGCCGCATACGCCGCGAAGGCCGCGATCCCCTCGGGCGAGCTCGGCGTCTTGCCTTCGTCGTACCAGCGGCTGAAGTACGCGAGGATGACGAGCGGCCGTTCGCCGCGCGCCTTCGCCTCGGCGATCTGCGCGTCGAAGAGCGCCGGGAACTCGTAGACCCCGGGTGACGTCTCGATCGCGTCCCACGATGGTCCCTCGCGGAGCGTGCCGACGTCGAGCGGGTCCATGAGCGCGTCGATCTGCTCCGTCGAGTACCGGTTGACGTGGGCTGCGACGCCGATCGGGCGGTCGGCGCCCGGAACGTCCGACGACGGCTCGACGACGACGAACGACGCCTCCCTGGCGAGCGCGAGGGGCGCGTCGATCGAGACGGCGACGCGGTAGTACCCCGCGGGCAGGGCGTCGAGATCGATCGCCGCCTCGCCGCCGGTCGCGGCAGCCGTCCCGGTGTCGATCCGCTGCCCCGACGAAGCGCGCACCTCCCAGTCCACGGCGTCGGCGACCGTCGTGAGGCCGATGCGAGCGTGCCCCTTCTCGTAGACGAGCGCCGTGTCCGAGAACGCCAGCGTCCCGGGCGGCGGCTGGTGGTCCTCGAAGGAGGGGTTGACGACGAGGTTCGTGTCGTGGCCGGCCGCTGTCATCCGCACGTCGTCCACCCAGACCGTCCCCGCGCCCCGCGCGAGCAGGCGCATGACGAACGTCATGCTGCCCGCCGGCTGGGTGTAGGTCCATTCCAGGCGCGTCCAGTCGTTCGTGCCGACCGGGAGTTCGACGCGCTGCGAGTGGTCGCCGCTCAGGACGAAGTAGGCGGCGCCGGCCGTCGAGAGCGACTCGGTGCGCACCCAGGCGCTCATCTCGTACGTCGTGCCGCCGTTCGCCCGGATGCTCTGCCGCAGGTCGACGTACGATGTCGTCCCCGCTGCGGCGTCGACGTCGATGCGCGCGGACACGTCGCCGTCGTGGGCGACGGCGGTGTCGGCGGCGATCGTGAACGAGGGCGTCCCCGACACGGTCGTCGTCCAGCCGTCGAACGACTCCGATTCGGCGAGGCCGGCGTGCGCGGGGCCGGCGGCGAGCAGGCCGGCTGCGGTGGCGAGGGCGGCGGCGAGGACGATGGCGCGCGACCGTCTGCGGGAGGTGGGCATGGGTGTCTCCTTCATGCTGACCGCCGTCGGTCAGCCCTTGATGGCGCCGGCCTGGCCGGCGCTGCGGAGGAACTGTCGCTGGAAGAGGAGGAAGAGGACGACGGGGATGACGACCGACAGGAACATCCCCGCCATGAGCAGGCTCGTCGGGGCCGTGTCGCTCACGCGGTAGAGCCCGACCGACAGCGGTTGCAGATCGGGTGACGGCAGGACGAGCAGCGGCCAGAGGAACTCCTTCCACGACGCCACGATCGTCAGCAGCGAGACGACCCCGATGACGGGGCGCGACATCGGCAGCACGATCGCCCAGAAGACCCGGAACACCCCGGCCCCGTCGATGCGCGCCGCCTCGAACACGTCGCGCGGGAGGCGGTCGAAGAAGCGCGCCACGAGCAGCACGTTGAAGGCGCTCGCCGAGGTCGGCAGCCACACCGCCCAGAACGTGTTGACGAGGTTCGCGCCGACGAGGGGCACGTCGAGCACCGTGACGTAGAGCGAGATGAGCGATACGACACCGGGGATGAAGAGGGTGGCGAGCACTCCGGCGTTGACCGCCTTGGCGTACGTCGGCCGCAGCACGGCGATGCCGTACCCGCCCGTCAGCGCGACGAGGAGGCCGAAGAACCAGCAGCCCGCGGCCATCCACACCGTGTTGAGCAGGTACTGGCCGATGCGGATCTGCGACCACGCCTCGCCGAGGTTCTGCCACTGGATGCCGCTCGGCCACCAGGCGAACGGCTCGCGCAGGATGTCCTGGCTCGTCGAGAGCGCCGCTTTGAACAGCCAGAGCAGCGGGCCGAGTGCCACGACGCACAGACCGGCGATGAGGAGCGCGGCGAGCACCGCGGTCGCGATGCGCACGGAGCGCCGCGAACGGTCGAGGGCGGAGACGTTGGTCCGGTCCTCGTCGTCCTGCGCGGATGGCCGGCCCCGCCCGATCGCGCGGACGGTCGTCGTCACGAAGGTCACGATTCGCCCCACTTCCTCGTCAGCCGCAGGTAGACCGCCGACACGATGCTCAGAGCGACGGCGAGGAGCAGGCTCAGCGCCGTCGCCTTGCCGAAGTCGCCCGAAAGGAAGGCGTAGTTGTAGATGAGCATGAGGAGCGTGACGGTGCGGTTCTCGGGGCCGCCGCCCGTCATGACGAACGGATCCGTGAAGACCTGCATCGTGCCGATGATCTGCAGGAGCAGCATGAGCAGGATGACGCTGCGCAGCTGCGGGAGCGTGACGTGCCACGTGCGCTGCAGGATCGAGGCGCCGTCGACCTCTGCCGCGTCGTAGAGCTCCGCCTGGATCGACATGAGGGCGGCGAGGTAGATGATCGTGGCCGTGCCCGCCGTGGCCCACGTGGCCTGCACGACGATGCCGGGCATCGCGAGACCGGGCTCCTGCAGCCATCCGCTCGCGGGCAGCCCGAGCCATCCGAGCACGGTGTTGAAGAGGCCGCCGTCCGAGGGGTCGTAGAACTGCTTCCAGAGCAGCACGCTCACGACGGGCGGGATGATGACGGGGAGGTAGGCGAGCACGCTCGCGATCTGGCGAGTGCGGCGCAGCTCGGCCATGACCATCGCCATGAGGATGGGCAGCGGGAAGCCGATCACGAGGGCGAGGGCGGCGAACCAGATCGTGTTGCCGAGTGCCGTCCACAGCAGCGGGTCGGCGAGCACACGCTCGAAGTTCGCGAACCCGACCCAGGTCGGCTCGGTCACGAGGTCGGCGCGCTGGAATGCGAGGATGAGGCTCTGGGCGATGGGCCACCACGCGAAGTAGCCGAACGACAGCAGCAGCGGCAGGAACATCACGAGCGTCGAGAGCCCGCCGCGGCGCGTCCAGAGCGCCACCGACCGCAGCGGCGTGCGGCGCTCGGCCGGGGCGGGCGCGGGCACGGGCCGCACGGCGTCGGCGCGGGGCGGGGCGGTGAGGGTCACGGCTCTCATCCCGCGTCGACGAGGTCCTGCACCTGCGCTTCGGCGGCACTCAGCAGCGCGTCGAAGTCGGCGTCCTCGCGGGTGAGCACCGCCTGCACGACGGGGTCGAGGGCCGCGTACAGCTCCTGCGCCTTCGCGGCGGGCTCGGGCACGATCGTCGCGTCGGGCAGGCTCTCGAGGTAGGCCGTGTAGTTCTCGCGCGGCACGTTGATGTAGGGATCGATCCACTCGAGGTAGGTCGCGTACTGCTCCTCCGAGACGACGGGCACCTCGGGGAGCCCGACGGGAAGGCCGTCGGCGGCCTGCGCCTCCGCCCACGTCGTCGCCGCCTCCTCGTCGACGTACCGGTCGAGGAAGTAGAACTTCGTCCACTCCAGCGCCGCGCACAGCTGGTCGGGCGTCGCCTTCGGGTTGAACCACTGGATGTTGCCGCCGCCGAGCACGCCGACGGGGTCGTCGCCCGCGGGGAAGGGGGCGAGGCCGAAGTCCTCCTGCGGCATCCCCCGGCCGACGACGAGGCTGTTGTAGAGATTGGCGCCGTTGAGGCTCTGCCCGATCGCGCCGGCGGCGAGATCGTCGCGGATCGCGTTGCCGTCGTACAGGTAGTTGGCGCCGGCGGCGTCCGCCTCCCAGCGCACGTCGTGCAGGAACCGGAGGCTCTCGCGCATCCCGTCGGTGTCGAGGGTCACGGTGACCTCGTCGCCTTGTTCCTCCTGCACGACGTCGCCGTTCGAGTAGGCCATCGACGTGAGCAGCCACCCGCCCACGTTGCCGGTCGTCGGGATGATGAACCCCGTCTCGCCGGTCTCCTCCTGGATGGTCTGCGCCGCGTCGAGCACGTCCTCCCACGTCGCCGGCGGAGCATCGGGGTCGAGCCCGGCCGCGGAGAAGAGCGCGCGGTCGTAGACGAGGCCCATCGTGTAGGCCGCGCGGACGACGCCGTAGGTGCGCCCATCTGCCCCCTGGGTGACCGACGCGACCTGCGGGTTCAGCTGGCTCAGCACGTCGTCGCTCTCGACGTACGTCGTGATGTCGGCGGCCTGCCCGCGTTCGATGAGCGTCTGGATGTCGGTGAACGGCACCTGCAGGGTGGTCGGGAGCGTGCCGCCGACGAGCAGCGCCGAGAAGGTCGACACGTCGTACGCCGTCTCCTCGTCGTCGATCGCGATGTTCGGGTGATCCTCCTCGAACGCGGCCACGGCGTTCTCCCACGCCTCGAGCGTCGCCGCCTGATCCGACGTCGGACGCTCGCCGACCGTGATGGTCACGTCGGCCTCGGGGTCGCAGGCGACGGCCGCTGTGCCCTCATCCGGGGCCGCGCTGCTCGCGCAGCCGCTCGCCACGAGACCGACGAGCACGAGACCGGGGATCGCTCCTCTGCGCAGTGACATCCCTACTCCTTCGTAGTTCATGAGAATGCGGTTTCTTAAAACCGGTTTCATTACCATGCCGCACACGGGGGATGCTGTCAACCCCGGATCCAGCCCTCCCGCTCGAGCCAGGCTTCCGCCGGCCCCCTCCAACTCACACGGTCGTCGTGCACGCCCGCGCCGTGGCCGCCGTCGGCATAGAGGTGGAGCTCGTGCGGCACGTCCCGCCCGCGCAACGCCGCCGAGAGGAGGAGCGCGTGATCGACGGGCACCTTGCGGTCGTCGAGCGAATGGAAGACGAAGAACGGCGGTGCGTCGCGCGAGACGAGGGCATCGAGCGAGAGGTCGGCCCGAGTGCCCGCGTCGGCTCGCTCGGCGAGCAGAACCCGCGCGGAGTCCTGGTGGACGTGCTCTCGCAGCGAGACCACCGGATAGCCGAGGATCACGCCGTCGATGCGCGCGGCGGCACCCGTCGGCGCGAGCGCGGCCATCCCCGCGGCGTGACCGCCTGCGGAGAAGCCCACGAGCAGCACACGGTCGGCGCCTCGCGCACGCAGCGCGGCGACGTGCGCGCCGATCGCGTCGTGGGCGACCGGATGCGCACGCCCGAGCGGGTAGCGGAAGACCGCGGCGGGGATCCCCAGACCCTCGAGCCAGTCGACCACGGGCTCCGCCTCGTGGGGGGCGTGGGTGCGGTATCCCCCACCGGGGAGCACGACGGCGTGCACGCTCATGAACCATCCTTGAAACCGGTTTTATGATCGGCTCAGGGTGGCATACGCGTGCCGGTGCGCGCAATCCCGGCGACACGGCGGGATGCGCCGGGCGGCCCTCCCTCGGCGCGAGCGCATCGCCCTGCTCGGCGCGAGCACGTCGCCCGTGCGGAGCGCATCCTCGATGCGAGACGCCCCCGCGTCCGCAGGGCGGCATACAGCCCTCGATCGAGGCGTCGCGAGCGGCGTGTCTCGAGAGCGACGTCGCGAGACGACCTCGCTCGACGCGCCCCGCGGCTGGGCGCGCTCTCGTCGCGGTTCGGCGCGGTCCTCGGTAGGGGACGCGGCGATCCGCTCGCCCGCGCGCTCGTCGACCTCGGCGACGTCACGGAGCGCATGCGCGCTCGCAGCCGCGCGCGCCTACTCCCCCGCCGGCGTCTCCTCGGGAGACGGGGTCTCGACGGGCGTCGTCTCGTCTGGCGCGGGGGTCTCGACGGGAGCGGTCTCCTCGGGCGCCGGAGTCTCCTCGGGAACAGGCGTCTCCGACGGCGCTGGGCTCTCCGACGGCGCTGGCGTCTCGGAGGGTGCCGGCGTCTCCACCGGGGCCGGCGTCTCCACCGGCGCGGGCTGCTGCTCGTCCTCCTCGGCGCGCTGCTCGTCGTACGCGATCGCGAACCGCAGCTGGTCGGCACGGAGGGCGGCCACGGCCGCCGTGTAGTCCGCGAGCGACGCCGCGAAGGCCGCGGGTTCGTCGGCGTCGGCGACCGTCTGGGCGGCATCCGACACCGCCGTGCGGAAGGAGGCTTCGGCGTCGGGGTTCTCGGCGCCGACGGCGGCGGCGTGCGCGCTCATGGCGCCGCGGAGGGGCTCGAGCGCCGCGGCGAATGCCGACACCGTGTCATCCGCCGTTCCGGAGACCTGCGCGAGCTCCGCCATCCGGTCGTCGATCCCGGCCCGCGCCTCGTCGAGCGCGGCGAGGGCGTCGCTCAGCTCGTCGGACGACGCCGGCTCGACGACGGCGGGCAGCAGGTCGTCCGCCGACGCGGGGATGGCCAGTCCCGCGAGCGCGGAGCGCGCCGATCCGCCCGCGTCGAGCGCCGCAGTCCGCAGCGCGTCGTCGAGGGCGCCGGCCGCGCCGTCGAGCGCCGCGACCGCGTCGTCGACGACCGCGATGCCGCTCGCGAGATCCTCGGCGGCCTCGGTCCGCGTGGCGTCGTACGACGCGGCGGCCTCCTCGACCCCCGCGCGCACCGCCCCGTACTCCGCCGTGTCGACTGCGGCGACCGCGGGCGGAGCGTCGTCGGCTCCCGACAGCGCGACGGCGGCGGTCACCCCGCCGACGAGCACCACGGCGAGACCGGCCCCGGCCCACGCCATCCACGGCCGGATGCGCCGACGTCGCGTGCGCACCCGCAGAGCGGGAGCATCCGCGGCGCGGCCGCGCCGGTAGTTCCTCTCGAGATCCTCGGTGCCCATGGTCCTCCCCCTCGGCATCGCGGCTCCTACTGCCCCAGTCGCTCCTCGACGACGGCCGCGAGGGCGTCGGCATGGCGCTGGGCGGTCTCGGCGTCGGCCGCCTCGACCATGACCCGGACGAGCTGCTCGGTTCCCGACGCGCGCAGCAGCACGCGTCCGGAGTCTCCGAGCTCCGCCTCGACGCGACGCACCGTCTCCTGCACGACCTCGTCCGAGACGCGGTCCTTGTCGACGTCGCGCACGTTGACGAGCACCTGCGGGTAGACCGTCATGATCGACGCGAGCTCGGCGAGGCCCTTGCCCTGCCGCGCCATCTCCGACACGAGGTGCAGGCCCGTGAGCACGCCGTCGCCCGTCGTCGCATGCGCGCTCATGATGACGTGCCCCGACTGCTCGCCGCCGAGCGAGTAGCCGTGCGCGTTCATCTCCTCGAGCACGTAGCGGTCGCCCACCGACGTGGTCTTGACGGAGATGCCGTGCTCCCGCATGGCGACGTGCAGGCCGAGGTTGCTCATGACGGTCGCGACGAGGGTGTCGTCCGCGAGCAGCCCGCGCTCCTGCATCGACACGGCGAGGATGGCCATGATCTGGTCGCCGTCGATCGGCGTCCCGTCGGCCGTGACGGCGAGGCACCGGTCGGCGTCGCCGTCGTGGGCGATCCCGACGTCCGCGCCGTGAGCGAGCACGGCCTCCGCGAGCTTGTCGATGTGCGTGGAGCCGACGCCGTCGTTGATGTTGAGCCCGTCGGGGTCAGCGCCGATGACGGTGACGCGGGCACCGGCATCCTTGAAGACCTCGGGCGAGACGCCGGAGGCCGCCCCATGCGCGCAGTCGAGCACGACGTGGATGCCGTCGAGCCGAGCGGGCAGCGAGCCGAGCAGGTGCAGGACGTAGCGGTCCTCGGCGTCGGAGAAGCGGCGGATGCGTCCCACGTCGCCACCCGTGGGCAGCAGCTTGTCGCGGGTCATGTACCGCTCGATGCGCTCCTCGACGACGTCGGGCAGCTTGACGCCGCCGCGCGCGAAGATCTTGATGCCGTTGTCGGCGGCGGGGTTGTGAGACGCCGACACCATCACGCCGAAGTCGGCGTCGCGGTCGGCGATGAGGAACGCGAGCGCGGGGGTCGGGATGACGCCCGCGTCGTACACGTCGACGCCCGACGCGGCGAGCCCGGCGGCGACGGCGGCGCTCAGGAACTCGCCCGAGATGCGCGGATCACGGGCGATCACCGCGGAGGTGCGCCGGCCTGCGGCCCGTCGCGCCTCCGCGGAACGCCCCTGGCCCAGGACGACGGCGGTCGCCTGGGCCAGGGAGAGTGCGAGGTCGGCGGTGAGGGCTCCGTTCGCGAGCCCCCGCACGCCGTCCGTGCCGAAAAGCGGCATGGAGTGGATCTCGCCTTAGCGCTTCGAGAACTGCGAAGCCTTGCGGGCCTTCTTGAGACCGGCCTTCTTGCGCTCGATGACGCGGGCGTCGCGCGTGAGGAAGCCGGCCTTCTTGAGGGTCGGGCGGTTGTTCTCGCGGTCGACCTCGTTGAGCGCACGCGCGATGGCGAGACGCAGAGCGCCGGCCTGGCCCGAGGGGCCGCCGCCGCTGATGCGCGCGATCACGTCGTACGCGCCACCCAGGTTGAGGATGGTGAACGGGTCGGTGATGAGCTGCTGGTGCAGCTTGTTCGGGAAGTAGTCCTCGAGCGTGCGGCCGTTGACCGTGAACGAGCCGGCACCGGGGATGATGCGCACGCGGGCGATGGCCTGCTTGCGACGGCCCACAGCCGCGCCGGGGACGCTCACGACGGGACGCTCGGCCACGACGACGTCGCTGGCCGGGGTCTCGGTCGAGAAGTTCTGGAAGTCTTCGGTTTCGATTTCGTTCGCCACGATGAAGTCCTTACGGGAGCCGCTTACTGGGCGACCTGGTCGAGGGTGTACGTCTTGGGCTGCTGAGCGGCGTGCGGGTGCTCGGCACCGGTGTACACCTTCAGCTTCGCGAGCTGCTCACGGCCAAGCGAGTTCTTGGGGAGCATGCCGCGGATGGCCTTCTCGACAGCGCGGACCGGGTTCTTCTCGAGGAGCTCGGCGTACGTGACGGCCTTGAGCCCGCCCGGGTAGCCCGAGTGGCGGTAGGCCTTCTTCTGCTGGAGCTTCTGACCGGTGAGCGCGACCTTGTCGGCGTTCACGATGATGACGAAGTCGCCCATGTCCATGTGGGGGGCGAACGTCGCCTTGTGCTTGCCGCGGAGGAGCGCGGCGGCGTGCGAGGCGAGGCGGCCGAGGACGACGTCGGTGGCGTCGATCACGAGCCACTCGCGCTGGGCTTCACCGGCCTTCGGGCTGTAAGTGCGCGTCACAGTAGTGCTGCTTTCTGTTCGAACGGAGACGTTCGTGAATCCCGCTCCAGACGGTTTGGACGGTCGATGCCGGCCAGCACACGCGGTGGAGGGCTCACGTTCGCGGCGCCCGGTACGGGCACCAAGGGTCAAGCTTAGACGATCCCGCCCCGGATGGCGAATGGGAGCGCTGGCACGGGAACTCGTGCGGGCGCTTCGCGGGCGCTTCGCCGGTGCGGATGTCGCGGTGGACGCCTCACGCCCGTCCGCTGCGCCGCCTCGCCCCAGCGCCGCCTCGCCCCAGCGCCGCCTCGCCCCAGCGCCGCTTCGCCAGTGCGGATGTAGACGCAGAGCCCCCTCTCCGCCTACATCCGCACTGGCGAAGCGCAGCGGGACCCACATCCGCACTGGCGAAGCGCAGCGCACTGGCGAAGCGCAGCACCGGCGCCGAGCAGCGGGACCCACGTCAGCGGGGCGAAGCGCAGCGCGACCCACATCCGCACTAGCGAAGGGTTCGGCCGGGCGTCGAACGGCCCGGTCTCAACCCTTCCAGGTGTCGTAGAAGTACGGGCGCCCCACCGCGTTCGTCGTGAGCCCGTGCACCTGCTCGCCCGTGACGTAGACCTGGTAGTTGTCGACGAGCGGCACCGTGTACGCCTCCGACACCGTCGTCTCCTGCAGGATGCGCAGCGCTTCGTCGCGCTCCGCCGTCGATGCCGTGGTCTGCGCGACGTCCGCGAGCAGCGGCTCGAGCACGTCGCTCGTCAGCTTGAACTGGTTGGTCGCGTCGACGCCCCAGTACTGGCGCAGCGTCGCGGGGTCGAGGAACGTGTTCGCCGTCGGGATGAGCGGCGTCTCGGCGCTCGCGAAGATCTCGCCGTACGTGCTCGCGTCGGTCTGCGTGATCTCGAGCTCCACGCCGATCTCGCGCAGCTGCTGCGCGATGAGCTCGAGCAGCTGCGGCGTCGTGTTGAGGTTGGGCGAGGTGTAGCCGGGCAGCACGAGCCGCTCGCCGTCCTTCTCGCGGATGCCGTCGGCGCCTTCCTCCCAGCCGGCGTCCTCGAGCAGCTGCGCCGCGCCATCCGGGTCGTAGGCGAGCTGCTCGCTCAGGTCGACCCATCCGGGCGACGCCTGCTGGATGGACGACGTCGCGGGCTTCCACGCCGCGTTGTAGACGGTGTCGACGAGCTCCTGCCTGTCGATGCCGACCTGCAGGGCCTGGCGGACGCGCTCATCCGAGAGGATGGCCGTCTCCGGCCGCAGCACGAAGTTGATCGGGGTGCCGAAGTACGGCGCGTGCACGACGTTCCACCCGTCGGCCTCGAGCCGCTCCTCCTCGCTCGGCTGCACGTAGTGGAGCGAGTCGATCTGGTTCGATTCGAGCGCACCGAGACGCGCGCCGTCCTCGGAGAGCACGGTGAAGGTGATGCCGTCGAGGTACGCCGCGCCCTCGTGCTCGAACGCGTCGCTCGCCCAGTCGTAATCGTCGCGGCGGACGAGGTCGATGCTCCGCTCGGCCTCCTCCGACTCGAAGACGAACGGGCCCGTGCCGACGACGTTCGCGATGTCGGACTGTCCTTCGAGCGGGAGATCGAGCGTCGCATCGCCGAGGATGCCCGCGGCGAAGAATCCGAGGCTCGGCAGGAAGCCGCCGTTGGGGCTCGACAGAGTCACCTCGACGGTGAGGGCATCGACGGCCTCGGCCGCGACGTACTCCAGCGGGATCATGGGCGACCGGGCGATGCCCTGATCGACGTCGCCGAGCCCGAGCACGTCGAGATTGCGGGCGACGGTCTCGGCGGTGAGCGCCGTGCCGTCCGAGAACGTGACGTCGTCGCGCAGATGGAACGTGTAGACGAGGCCGTCGTCGCTCTGCTCCCACGACTCGGCGAGCCACGGGTGCACCGTGCCGTCGGCGTCGACGTAGACGAGGGTCTCGACGAGCTGGGCCCACACCTGGCTCTTGTACCAGTTGTTGGCGGCCTGCTGCTGCCATCCGGCATCGAGCGCCGGCAGGGCGTGCACGAGGGTGCCGCCCGACACGGGCTCTGTCGACGAGCCTTCGGCAGGGGCGGCCGACGCAGCGCAGCCGCTGAGAAGGAGGGCGCCCGCGGCGAGCGCGGCCGCGAACGAGCGGGAACGTGTGAAGGGCATGGGGGTCCGTCCTGGTGGGGGGGATGGCGGGATCGCGCGGGAGGGTGCTGTGCGCGCCCCGCGATGCTCTCGGATGGGCGGGGGCGGGCAGGACGGGCTCGGTAACGTCGCGCAATGCACCGTCACGCAGCGTCGCGCGGCGCGCATGGAAGACTCGGATGCACGGCGCCGGCTCCACGCGGCGCCTCGGAAGGATCCCCATGCCCGAGCCGAAGAAGCTCATCGTCAACCTGTTCGAGATGAACACGCCGGGTCACATCAGCCACGGGCTGTGGCGTCTGCCCGAGAACAACCGGGAGCGGTTCAACGACCTCGACTACTGGGTGGAGCTGGCGCAGCTGCTCGAGCACGGCGGGTTCGACGGGATCTTCCTCGCCGATGTCGTCGGGGCGTACGACGTGTTCCGCGGGGGCATCGAGACGGCGCTGCGCGAGGGCGTGCAGATCCCGGGCAACGACCCGATGCTCGTCATCCCCGCGATGGCGGCGGTGACGAAGCGGCTCGGCTTCGGCGTCACGTTTTCGACGACGTACGAGCCGCCGTTCGCGTTCGCGCGGCGGATGTCGACGCTCGACCACCTGACGAAGGGTCGCGTCGGCTGGAACATCGTCACGTCGTACCTGCCGAACGCGGCGCAGAACTTCGGCCTGGACGGAGAGATCCCGAAGGACCGCCGGTACGCGATGGCCGACGAGTACCTCGATGTGCTGTACAAGCTGTGGGAGGGTTCGTGGGACGACGACGCGGTCGTCGTCGACCGCGAGCGCGGCGTCTACACCGATCCGTCGAAGGTGCGCTACATCGACCACGTCGGCGAGACGTTCCGCGTGAAGGGCCCGCACCTGTCGCAGCCGTCGCCGCAGCGCACGCCCGTGCTCTACCAGGCCACGGGGTCGCCGGCGGGGATGGCCATGGCCGGCAAGCACGCGGAGGTCGTCTTCACGGGCGGCCGCACCCTGGAGGACTTCCAGCGGAACGCGCGCGCGATGCAGGACGCGGCCGTGCAGCAGGGCCGCGCCGCCGACGACCTGAAGTTCATCGTGCAGGCGGGCGTCATCGTCGGCCGCACCGAAGAGGAGGCGGCCGACAAGCTGCGCGCGACGAGGGAGCTGCGGAGCGTGGAGGGGATCCTCGCGCATCTCAGTGTGCCGGTCGACCTGCTCGCCTACCCGCGCGAGACGCTCATGGCCGACGTGACCGCCGAGACCGGCTTCACGCTGCCGTTCGCGGCGCCGACCGTGGGCGAGACGGTCGACCGCATCGTGGAATCGCGGGAGGACCGGTTCTTCGTCGCGGGCACGCCGTCGGTCGTCGCCGACGAGATCGAGACCTGGCTCGACGTCGCGGGAATCGACGGCATCAACCTGCGCCAGTACCACTCGTTCGGGACCGCGCGCGATTTCGCCGAGCTCGTGATGCCGGAGCTGCGTCGCCGCGGTCGTCTGCGTGAGGACGGGGAGCCGACGACGCTGCGGGAGCGCCTGTTCGGCCGGGGCGACCGTCTTCCGGACGGGCACTGGGGCGCGAGGTACCGTGGGGGCGCACACCTGGGCTGATCGGTTTCG
This sequence comes from Microbacterium sp. NPDC055683, assembly GCF_053617895.1. NCBI lineage: Bacteria > Bacillati > Actinomycetota > Actinomycetes > Micrococcales > Microbacteriaceae > Microbacterium > Microbacterium sp. NPDC055683. The sequence goes on from NZ_JBSHGQ010000019.1 coordinate 45,081, forward strand.
CGCCGGCCCGGGCGTCTCCGAAGATGTGATGTTCGTTTCGCCGGATGTCACAGAACGGAAATTCCGATACGGCAGTATCCGGGTACCCGGTGTTACTCCGATATTCTGACCGGGTGCTGCGCGCCGACAGGCGATCCCGACGACGCACAGCACTCTGACGACGCATTGCTCCGACCAACCTCCGGCGCGATGCGCTCGTCTGCTTCACCCTCCGCTCTTCCGTCTCTCCCCCAAGGCGGCCCCATGCCCGTGGAGCAGTTCCTCCCCTCGACCTCCCCTGCGACAGCCCTGGCTTCCTCCGGCGACCTGTCGGGCGTGCGCGTCGCCACGGCCCCCGTGGCGACCGTCGCCAAGAAGATCCCGGCACGCCGGTCGTGGCAGCGCGCCTACGCGAGGCGCCTGCTCGTCACGGATGCGCTCATCATCGTGATCACGACCGTCGCCGTGCAGCTGCTCTCGCCGTACGGGCCGACGCTCGACGACGTCAGCCGCCTCGTCCCGGGCGTCGACGGCCTCTTCACGACCTTCACCCTCGGTCTGACGCTGCTGTGGCTCTCGGCGCTCGCGTTCAGCGACTCGCGCAGTCCTCGCATCGTCGGACAGGGGCTCGAGGAGTACCGCCGGCTCACGAGCGCGAGCGTCTCGCTCTTCGGTCTGCTCGCGATCGCGTGCCTGCCGCTGGGCCTCGACCTGCAGGGGGGCTATCTGCTGCTGTCGCTGCCGATCGGCGTCGCCGCCCTGATCGCCGAGCGGTTCGCGTGGCGGAAGTGGCTGCGCGCCCAGCGGCGCCGCGGCGGCTATGTGTCGCGCGCGCTGCTCGTCGGGTCCGCCGCGTCGGTCGCGCAGGTGGCGGCGACGCTGCGCAGCAGCCCGTCGTCGGGGTACCGCGTCGTCGGCGCGTGCATCCCCACGGGCCGCATCGCCGACGTCGTCGCGGGAACCGACATCCCCGTCATGGGTTCGGTCGACTCCGTCGAACGCGCCCTCGCCTCCGTGCAGGCCGACACGGTCGTCGTGACGAGCACCGACGAGCTGCCCGCCGACAAGGTGAAGCGCATCTCGTGGGCTCTCGAGGCGGGGCGTCAGCACCTCGTCCTCGCGCCGAGCATCACCGACATCGCGGGGCCCCGCATCCACACCCGGCCCGTGGCGGGGCTGCCGCTCATCCATGTCGAGACGCCGCGCTTCTCGGCGGGTCAGCGCGTCGCGAAGCGGGCACTCGACCTGTTCGGAAGCACCGTCGCCGTCCTGATCTTCAGCCCGGTGATGCTCTTCGTCGCCGCGAGCGTGCGACTGACGTCTCCCGGCCCGGTGCTCTTCCGCCAGACGCGTGTGGGGCGTGGCGGACGCACCTTCGAGATGCTCAAGTTCCGCTCCATGGTGGTCGATGCCGAGGCGCGGCTGGAGACGCTGCGCACTCAGCAGGACCACGGCAACGCGGTGATGTTCAAGATGAAGGACGATCCGCGTGTCACCCCCGTCGGACGCTTCATGCGGCGTTTCAGCATCGATGAGCTCCCTCAGCTGTTCAACGTGATCGGCGGGAGCATGTCGCTCGTGGGCCCGCGTCCTCCGCTCCCGCGTGAGGTGGAGCAGTATGCGACGCACGTGCATCGCCGGTTCCTCGTGAAGCCCGGCATCACGGGGCTGTGGCAGGTGTCGGGTCGGTCGACGCTGTCGTGGGAGGACACGGTGCGTCTCGATCTCTCCTATGTCGAGAACTGGAATCTCGTCGGCGACCTCATCATCATCGCGAAGACGGCGCGGGCTGCGCTCGCTCCCGGCGACACGGCGTCCTGAGGCGCCGGGCATGTCGCCTGCGAGACGGATGGCGCGGCTCGCGTCATCGACGTCAGTCGCGCCGTCTCGACATCCGTCGGATCTTGCTCGTCGTCTCGGCCGGCCCAACGCGCCGTTCCTTCCCCGGCCGCAGAGCGACCCGCCCCTTCTCCGGTTGAGCGAGCGCAGCGAGACGAACTGCCCCGCCCTGCCTCTCCCGACGTCCCGCTCCCTCTTCGCCGGTGTGCGTCCTGCGGCGATCCCGACCGGCGCCCGCTGCACCGCACCCGGCCCGTCGAGTGTTCCCTTCCAGCACCCGTCCGGCCAGTCACTCCCCCTCCGATCGTCGAACGCCCCGCTCCCTCCCGGGCCGCAGAGCCACCCGCTCTCTCCCCGGGCGCAGAGCGAGCGAAGCGAGATGAAACGCCCCACGCCGCCGTCGCCGCACGCCATCCAGCCTCTCGGCATTGCGGGTCACACCGGCATCCCGCGCGCCGGCGTCCCGTGCTCTCGCAGGCCTCGCCTCATCGCCCTGCCGCGGGAGAAGGCGCCGTGGTCAGCCGAGCAGCGTGCCGGCGAGCGAGAGCACCACCCAGCTGCCGTTGAACACGACGTGCACGAGCACCGCACCCCAGATGCGACCGGTCAGCAGGACGACGACACTGCAGGCGATTCCCACGAGGGCGAGCACGAAGGGCTCATCCCATCGGGCCATGCCGCTGATGGCATGGAGGGCGACGAACAGGGCGGTGGAGGTGATGACGGCGAGCACCGCTCCTTCGAGACCTCGGCGCGCGATGCGGTAGACGGCGACCAGGATCACGCCGCGGAAGAGCAGCTCTTCGACGAGGGGCGCGACGGCGACCGGCAGGACGATGGCCGTCAGCCACCAGAGCGCGGGCAGCTGCCCATCCAGCGTCGGATAGCTGGGCAGTGCCCCGCTGTCACCGGCGGCGACCGCGAGCCATCCCTGCACCGTGCGCAGGAGGAGGCCGAGTGCGACGCCCCAGAGGATGTCCGTGGGGCGGAAAGCGAACAGTCCGGTCGGGCGTCCGCGTCGGAGGGCGAGGACGATGGGCACGACCATCCCCGCCCAGAGGGCGAGCGGGCCCACGATCGCCGCCGTGGCGGCAGGCAGCAGAAGGCTCGCGCTGAGGGAGGCGAGCACGCCGACGCCGAGCGACACGGCCGTCCAGGCGATCAGGTCGGTGTTCCACCGGCGCGTGGTGCGGCTGCTCTCGAGCCAGGATCGCGCATCGCGGCGTTCGCGGGAGCGGCGCGGTGTCAGGTGCGCGACCGACGTCTCGTCGAGGAGGGCGGAATGCTCGTCCGACTCCCCGGGCAGGTTGGTGTCGAAGCGGGCATCCAGGGGCACGCGGACAGAGTATCGGGAGTGTGGACGAGATGTTGAGGATTCTGACGGTGTGCACGGGCAACATCTGCCGGTCGCCGCTGGCGGAGGTGCTGCTGCGGACGCGCCTGTCGGACATCCGTCTGCAGGTGGAGAGTGTGGGTGTGCGGGCGATGACGGGCCGCCCGATGACGGCGGAGACGGTGCGCCTGGCGGAGGGGCTCGGCGTCGCCGATGAGATCGTGGCGGGCCATCGTGCGCGCCAGATCAGCGAGCCGGTCGTGAAGGATGCCGATCTGGTGTTGGCGATGTCGCGGGAGCATCGCAGTTCCATTGTCGAGGCGGTGCCGTCGGCGCTGAGGTCGACGTTCACGTTGCGTGAGTTCGCGCGGCTGGCTCGCGAGGCGAGTGATGCGGAGCTGCTTGAGGCGATGGGCGAAACGCGCGGTTCGCGTCAGCGGGTGAAGCGGGCGGCTGCGTTCATCGCGGGGTTGCGGGGCGAGGTGGGGCCGCCGCGCAACCCGTTCGACGACGACATCCCCGACCCGTACGGACGCGGTTGGGATGCGTATGAGAAGTCCGCTTCGGTGCTGGTTCCCGCTGTCGAGGAGGCCGCGCGCGTGATCCGGATGGCGACGGGGCGCACGTGATCGGGCTCGGCTGACGGTGCACCCAGACGCGTTCTGCTGCGGTGGGCGAGTCTGCCGCGCCTCTCCGGGGGGGAATCCAACGACGCTCGTTCCGACTCACGTCGGGTGCTCTCCGCTTCCGAAGTACGCCCTCCGCGGCGCGCCCGGCCGACTCCGCTCCGGGGGCGCGCCCGGCGCAGTCCGTTCCAGGGGCGCGCCCGGCGCAGTCCGCTCCAGGGGCGCGCCCGGCGCAGTTGCATCCGGGGAGAGCGCCCGACGCCCTCCGCCACAGGCGCAAGCCCGGTGGCTTCCGCTCCACGGTCAAGCCCGGTGCACTCCGCCCGAGGCGTGCACGGCACACTCGCATCGCGAGCGAGCGCCCGACGTTCTCCGCCCCAGGCGCGAGCCCGACGCACTCCGCCCCCAAGCCCGAGCCCGACGCACTCCGCCCCAAACGCGAGCCCAACGCACTCCGCCCCAAACGCGAGCCCAACGCACTCCGCCCCATGCGCAAGCCCGGTGGCTTCCGCCCGAGGCGCAAGCTCGAGTCCTCCGCCCAGACGTAAGCCCGGCACCCTCCGCCCAGCCGTATACCCGGCACCCTCCGCCCAGCCGTATACCCGGCACCCTCCGCCCAGCCGTAAGCCCGGCACGCTCCGCCCAGCCGTAAGCCCGAAGCCTCCGGCCCAGCCGCAACCCCGACGCCCGCAGCCCAGCCGCAAGCGCGAAGCACTCCGCTCCAGGCGCGCGCCCGGCACCCTCCCGCCCCAGCCGCAACTCGGCCGCGCTCGCCTCGGGAGACAGCCCGACGCCTTCCCGACGCACGCCGGCGCGCGCTCGCCCCGTACCTCACCTCGCCGCACTGTCCATCCGCGTCGGACCCCCGCCTCTGATCCGTGCAAGCTCGGTTCCGCCGTGCACTCGGTGCGTGCCGCCCCGGATGCATCCCACATCCATCCCCGGCACGCATGGCTCCGATACCCGCCGGCGCGAGCTCACGCCGCGGGGCGGAACCGACGGGGCGGCGGGTCGACGCCCCAGAGGTAGCGGGTGGCGAGCGGCTGATGAAGCACGCCAGGTGGGCCCCCGCCGGGCGGGTGGAGCAGGAAGTCGCCGAGCCCCTCACGGGTGACGGTCCATCCGCCGTTGTGCAGCGTCATGTGGTGGAACCGGCACAGGAGGACGCCCCGATCGATGTCGGTGCGGCCGCCGGACGCGTACTCGTCGATGTGATGCGCTTCGCAGTATGACGCGGGTCTGCCGCACCCGGTCCACCGGCATCCCGCGTCGCGCACCGCGAGCGCCACACGCTGCTTCGGCGTGAAGAGACGGTGCTCGCGTCCGACGTCGAGCGGATTGCCATATCCGTTGACCGTGCATTCGCGCGTACCGGCGTGGCAGCGGGCTGCGGCCGCGATCCACGGCGGCACGGGCACGCCGTCTTCCTCCGCGTGCGGAAAGAGACCAGCCGCTGCGCCGTCGCGGTCGACGACGTGCACGATCCGCACTCCGGGCTGTCGCGCGCCGAAGACGTCCGCGGCCTCGGCGAGGGCCCCTGCCCGCAGGAGGTCCATCACGAGGTCGTATGCGAGCTGGTCGTTGGTTCGCGGATCGTCGGTCAACGACCGCGCCGCAGCCCGCTCCGCGGAATCGACGAACCGGGGGCCGCCGCGTCGCGGACGGAGCGCCGCGTCGATGATCGCCCGCATCCAGAGGGCGCCGTCATCGTCGAAGGCCATGTGCGCGTGCTGCACCCCGTCTGCATCGGTCCACATCCGGAACGACCGCGCCTCGTGCCGCGCACGGAACCGGGCCAGTGCGCCGTCTTCATCGAGGCGGTCGCGGATGGTCCTGGCCGACTTCGCGAGTTCCTCCAGCGGCAGAGAGGCGGCCTCGGCGACGAGTGCGCTCGCCGCGAGCTCCCACGCCTCTTCGGCGCCGTCGGGTGGCTCGCCGAGCCCGCGCCGGATGGCGTCGTGCTGCGCGGCGGTGAGGCGGCCATCCAACAGCGCCCGCGAGAGCGACGCGTGCCACGGCGGGGGCGGCGACTTCGGCTCGCCGGAGCCGGCATCTGAGGAGCCGGAGCCGGCGTCTGAGGAGTCGGCATCGACGTCCGGGGAATCGGCGTCATCGGCCTCGGGACGGTCGGCCCCCGCTTCGGGCTCATCCGACGACCCGAATGTGTCGAGCAGGTCTTCGCCGACGCGGATCTGCTTCGCGGCCTCCGCTCGCGTGCCGCCCGTCACGCTCTGCACGTAGGCCGCTCCGTTGCGGTGCCCTCGCGACTGCGCGATGCCGCCGTGCCCCGCGTCGCGGTTCGATCGACGCGAGACGATCGCGGAAGCCACGGTCGTGATCCGCTCGATCGCACGAGCAGCCGCTGTCGCCTCGTTCAGCAGGGCGACGACGTCGGCGTCGTCGAGCGCGCCGATCTCACGAGGGATGTCCACCGCCTCGACGACGGCCCCGAGCAGCCCGCGCATGGCGCAGATCCGCTCGTCGACGTCGGCGAAGAAGCTCATGACCTCAGCATCCTCCCGACCACCGACACTCCTCCGCGGACCGCGGCAGCGCCGACCGCGTATGCGCAGAGCCGCGCGGCGCACTCGGCGCACGCGTCGACGTCGGCGAAGAAGCTCATGACCTCAGCATCCTCCCGACCACCGACACTGCTCCGCGCCCGCCCGCGCAGCACGACACGAGCCGCGACGCGACCCGCGCCCACCCGTCGACACCGGCGAAGAACCCATGACTTCAGCATCCTTCCGACCACCGACACTGCCCGCGCCCTCGCGTGCCGCACCATCCGCGCACCAGGCGCATCGCCCTCTCGCCGCCCCGGCCACGAGGCTCATGCCCTCAGCGTTCTCCCGACCACCGCCACCTGCGACCGTGCGAGCGCGTGGAGAGCGGTTCAGCCGAGTCGGATCCGGTCGGATTCGTCGGCGAGACTCAGCTCCCCGCGCGGCGCGATGAGCCAGACTCGTCGCGAGCAATGGGGCGCTTGCGTCTTCCTGAGATCCCTGGACAGCTCTCACTGACCATCGCCCGATGGCTCACCATCGTCTACGACGCCGGCACCCGGTCAGACGCTCCGCCGCCACGGGGACGTCGCCTCGTCGACGCGACATGAGACGGTGGATGGCCCCGGCCATCGAAGCGAGGCACCCCGCGCCGCACCACCCCGCGCCGCCCCGCCATCCCGCGCCTCACTCCAGTGTCAGCATCGTGATCCGTCCCTCGTCGGAGACGGTGACGTCCCACACGGCGCGGCCGTCGGCCATCCGCCGTTCGAGTTCGATGAGGCGCGGTGCCGGCCATTCCTCGCCCGAGCGCTGCGCCGCGTCGTACGCGGATACGCCGCTCTCGGCCATCTCCGCCTCGGTGAGCGTCACGTGCCGTTGCACGACGAGCTCGAGGGTCGCCGCGTCGACGAGCGCCTCGCGCCCGCGATCGGGTTCGGTCACCGATTCGTCGAAGACGTCCCGCCCGGGGTCGTGGCTGCGGATCCGCCAGAACCACGCGTCGTCGACGTACTCGAGTCGCATCCCCACGATGTCGCCGCCGACGGCGTCCGACTCGCTTGTGAAGCCCTCCAGCCAGTCGGATGGCCATGCGACGTCAGAGGGGATGCCTCCCGCCGGGTAGGAGACCTCGTCGGGCAGCGCAGGGAACGGCGCGCACCCGGCGAGCAGGGCGAAAGCGGGCAGCAGGGCGGCAACGGCCATCCGCCGACGCAACGGTGTCACGGCCGGAAGGGCCGTTCCGTCGGGAAGTACTTGCGCACGATCATCCCGACGCCGTCCTCGTCGTTGGTCAGGGTGCGTTCGACGTGCGGCGCGGCGTCGATGACCGCGTTGCCCATGAGCACTCCTCTGCCGGCGGCTTCGAGCATCCCGAGGTCGGCGGACGTGTCGCCGAACGCGAGGACGTCCGCCATGTCGATGCCGAAGTGAGCACTGAGGGTCTCGAGCGCGGGCAGCTTCACCGCGCTTGCCGACACGATCTCGAGCACGCGTCCGGCGAAGTGGGCGTAGGCGCGGTCGGCAAACGGCACGAGCGCGTCGGCAAGGATGGCCAGGTCGGCCGGCTCGCCACGGAACATGATCTTGTACACGGGCCCGATCGCGTCGACGAGCGCCGCGTCGATCGGAGCGACCTCGGGCCACACGGCGGTGTTGCGCGCTTCGCGCAGACCCCAGTAGTCGAGCGCGCTGACGTACCAGGTCTCGTGCGTGTAGATGCCCTTGTGCACGGGGGCGTCCGCCGCGGCGGCGAGGATGCCGCGCACGATGTCGTCGTCGAGCGACGTCTCGCTGAGCGTCTCGAAGGCGCCATCGGATGTCCGTGCCCACACGAGCGAGCCGCCGAACGTCGCGTACGAGCCCGCGACCCCGAGGTGCTCCTCGATGACGGCCGTCGACTGCGGCCCGCGGGCCGTGACGAAGAAGATGCGCACGCCGTACTCGTCGACCGCCCGCTGGATCTCGGAGCGCGTGAACGCCGGGATGCGCTTGTCCGAGCCGATGAGGGTTCCGTCGATGTCGAGCGCGATCGCCGCGGGAGTGTTCGTCACGTTCCTATCGAACACCACAGCGGATGGCCACGGCCGCGGACCGCGCGCCACCTCGCGTTCGCGGAACCCTCAGGTCATTGAGCGAGCGCAGCGAGTCGGAAAGCAGGAGCCTCCCCTCGCAGCCCCGCCCGCGCCATCCACCGCTTGTTTGAAGCTCTCGTTACGTCTCGTCGCATGGGCAGGGTGCCCGGGGTGCGCTGTGGGAGGATAATTCCAGAATCCGAAGGGAAGCCGTGGAACTCAGCGACTACCTGCGCATCCTGCGCAAGAACTGGCTCGTCATCACCGTGATCCTGCTGGTCGGTGTGGGCGCTGCCGCGGCGTACTCCTTCACGCGCACCCCTCTCTACGAGTCGACGAGCGAGGTGTTCGTCTCGTCGCAGGCGGGCACGACGATCGCCGAGCAGCAGCAGGGCAACACCTACACGCTCGCGCGCGTGGCCTCGTATGTGCAGCTCGCGACGTCGCCGCGCGTCCTCGATCCCGTCATCGAGCAGCTCGGGCTCACGCAGACGGCCGCGTCCCTCGCCGGTGAGGTGAATGTGGCGAGCACACTCAACACCACGGTGGTGCGTGTCACGGTGACGGATGCGGATCCCGCTCTCGCCGCCGACATCTCGAATGCGGTCGCGGCAAGCCTCACGGAGGCGATCTACGACGTCGAGACGCTCCCCGGCACGGATGGCGCGCCCGTCCAGGTGACGACGATCACGCCCGCGATCGCGTCGGATGATCCCGTGAGCCCGAACATCCCGCTGAACCTCGCGCTCGGCGGGCTCATCGGCCTCGCGCTCGGCATCGGGTTCGCTGTGATGCGCACCGTGCTCGACACGCGCATCCGGTCGTCGAAGGATGTCGAAGGGATCACGGATCGCCCCATCATCGGCACCATCCCGCTCGATCCGAAGGCGAAGGAGCGGCCGATCATCCTGCAGGCCGATCCGCGCAATCCTCGCAGCGAGGCGTTCCGCATGTTGCGCACGAACCTGCAGTTCGTCGATGTCGAGGGCGGCGCGCACAGCTTCGTGATCACGTCGAGCGTTCCGAGCGAGGGCAAGTCGACGACGGCGGCGAACCTCGCCATCGCGCTCGCCGACGCCGGCCAGCGAGTGGTGCTGATCGATGCGGATCTCCGCAAGCCGAAGGTGGCCGAGTACCTCAGCATCGAGGGCGGGGTCGGGCTCACCGACGTACTGATCGGCCGTGCCGAGCTCTCCGACGTGATCCAGCGATGGGGCCGTCGTTCGCTGTACGTGCTGCCTGCCGGCAAGATCCCGCCGAACCCGAGCGAGCTGCTCGGCTCGAAGAAGATGGCTCAGCTGCTGCGCGACCTCGGCATGGATGCCGACATCATCATCCTCGACGCTCCCCCGCTGCTCCCGGTGACGGATGCCGCGGTGGTCGCGAAGCACACGAGCGGCGCACTCCTCGTCGTCGCGGCCGGCAAGACGCATCGCCGTCAGCTGGATGCCGCGGTGGACGCCCTCGAGACCGTCGACGCCCGCATCGCGGGGATGGTCGTGACGATGGTCCCGACCCGCGGCCCCGACGCATACGACTACGGATACGGGTACGGGTACGGGTACGGCGTGGAGGAAGAGGACGAACGCCCGGCACGGCCCCCGAAGGCTGGCCCCCGGCGATCGTCACGTTCTGCTCAAGCCGCGTAACCCGAGGCGACGTCGACGTGCTCCACATACGCCTATGAAGACCAGTTCCCGCCGAAATGGCGCTGCGGAGCGCCCCCGGCGAGAAGATCTCGGCGACGTCGATGTGATCCCCGGATGGCTGAGCACATTGCTCTACGCGATACTCACCATCGGAGGCCTCGCGAGCCTGCCCAACATCGGCAGCTATTCGTTGCTCCCCGTCGGCACTCTTCTTGACGCGTGGATCGCCCTGTTTGTCGCATACTGCATCGTCAAGGGCAGGACGCGAACGACCGGAACGATCCTGCTTCTCGGGGCGTACTTCCTCACCAGAGTCGTCCCCGCTCTCTACATCGGCGCACCCCTTGGCGACTTCTTCCAGGCATACCGATGGGTCTTCTACCTCGCGGCCTTCTGCTTCGCCGTCGGAAAGAGCTGGGGCAGCGTCACACCTCTCAAGCGTGTGCTCTGGACGCTCCTGGCACTCTCATTCGCTAAAGCCGTAGCAACACTGTTCGTGCGCGGGTTGTCGGCGCGCTCAGGGCTGTTGACGGAGAACAATTTCGAGCTGGCGCTCTACTGCGCCGCGGCGATTGCGATCTGGCCCCACCTTTCGTCTCGAGAACGACGCTGGACCTTGGCGCTGCTGGCGGCCGTTGTCGTGCTCTCGGGTTCGCGAAGCGGCACGATAGCCTTCGCCGTCGTCCTCATCTTCGCCATCAGCCAGGCTCGGCAAGCGTCGCTTGTGTTCCGCTACCTCGTGGTGCTGATCATCCCTCTCGCCGTCTACGCGATCATCGAGATCTTCGTCTCACGAGCCGAGAGCGGTGGGGTCGATCGCATCAACTTCCTGAACGTCTTCCTCCGGGAAACCAGCGATTGGAACCTCATCGAGTGGATGGTCGGAACCGTGCCGATCACGCCCCTCAGCCCTGAAGGCTGCAACACTCTCGCGTACTATGTTTATCTGTTTTCATCAACAGGTGATGGTAGCTGCTACTCAGTCATATTCCATGCGTTCATGATGCGCGTCATCTTCGACGCAGGACTCCTCGGACTCTTCTTGACGCTGTTCATTGCGTGGTCAACGTTACGTGGCAGCGGAAGTTCACTGGCAACAACGCTCGCGGTGGTCGGCATAGCAATTGCGAACAGCTTCTCAGTGAGCGGCTTCAACAGCCCGTACGTCGCTGTTGCCGTCCTGATATCCATATCCGTCGCTGGCTCTTCCTCACTGACGGCCCCGCCGACCGAATTCCGAGTAGATAAACAGCATTCGCGGCGATGATCGTTCCGCGCCCGACACGGGTCACCCCCCCCGGACCGCCAAGCACCTTGCAGCCTGGGTAGAGGATGGCTTCATCACCGATCTCGATCCTCTCCATCGGGCTCATCCCGCGCGGGACGTGTGCGTCCGCGCGTCCGAAAGTCACCTGGTGGTAGATCGTCACCCGGTCGCCGATATGAGCATCAGGGTAGATGACCGTCCCCATGCCGCGATGGGTGAGGACGAGGCCGGCGCCGATCGTCGTCCGAGGCTGAACCTCGATCCCGTAGAGCAGAAGAAGCTCCCGAGCCCAACGGAACCTCCGTAGCCCGACGAGACGTTCCATGATCGACGTGTCAGTGCTTTCCCTCCCGGTGACCGGGCCTTCGGGAGTGCTTCAGGAGAGGGAAGGCAGCAAGCAGCGCGACAGCTTGCAGGAGGAAGCCGGCGATGAGCGAGGTCTCGAGCCCTCCCACCATCCATCCGACCAGGTAGCCGATCGTGGTCGCGACAACGACGACGAGGCGTCGTCGGAACACCGCGCCCGCATGACCCATCAGTCGCATCACCATCATCTGCATACCGGCCCAACTGGCAGCGACCGCGACGGCGCCGACGAGGCCGACGGCGATCGGCATGCTTTGCACCGCCACTCCTGGGGGAATCGCACCGGTGGCGACGAGCGCGAAGGCGATAGCCGTCACCATGAGGGCCAGGGCGAGAGACACGAACCCCAGCCTCCGGCCTTCGCCGCGAAGCTGAGCGTCGCTCGTCTCGGCGCCGTCACGCGCACCACGCACCATGAGGACGTTCGTGATCGCTCCGAACAGCACGTTGAGCGGGCCGAAGATCGTCTGCGCGAGTCGGATCGCGCCGATCAGCGGGGCACCCGGCATCAGCATTCCTGCGATGAGCAGAGGAACGCTGGACAGCATCTGCGCTACTCCGAAATCTCCGGCTTGCGCGAACGCCTCACGCCGGTACCGGGCGAATCCGACCCGCGTGCCCCCGGTCGCGATGCGCGGGAACGCCCCGAGAAGGATCAGCAGTCCGAGCGCGTAGCCGACGATCAGCACGAGGAGGACAACGACGATCCCGCCGCCGACGCCGGAAGGACCCGCGGCGAGCGCGCCCGGCACGATGACCAGCCGGGCCGCTTCGGCCACAGCGACGCGAACATTGGAACCCGCACTCATCTGCCTGTGCTTCGCCCACTCGAACAGAACCGGAATGATGATCGCGATGGAGACCGCAGCCAAGGTCCAGGGGTTCACGGCTTGCAGAGGAAACGACACCGCGAAGAAGATCGGAACACTACCCGCCGCCGACAGGAGCGCATAGGACCAGGGGACGAGCGTCGCAGGCTCTCTCCTCCTGTAGATCATCGCGGGCTGGAAGAGTCCCGCTCGTATGAGTCCGAGACACAAGGTCAACACGAGGTAGACCAGCGAGAACCCACTGAATTCGTGGATGTCGAGGGTGAGCGACGCGATGAGCATGAGCAGCGCCCCGCACACGCTGCTGAAGACGCTCGCCAGCAGAACGGGATTCGCCAGCCTCGTGAAAGCCCGACGCACGGAGTGGAAGTTCATCCCCGCCTCGTCAGGTCGTCCATGATCCTCGACGCCATGCGGGCGCTCACACCTTCGATAGTCGGCATGTCGTCACGCAAGGGGAGCTGTCCAGCTCCCGCGAGGGACGCGGCCGCGAATGAGTCCGGATCGTTCGGGAGGTAGGCCACTTCTGCCTCGTCGAGAAACTCGATCTCGGGCGCGTGAGCCTCGTGGGCGACAGTGTGCACAGGCAAGCCCATCGCGATCGCGTCGACCGCGATGAGACCGACACGGCCGGGCATCCAGATCATGTCGCACTGCGCACCTATTCGGCCGAGCTCATCACCGCGAGCCTCGGGGACGATCGTGATTCCGCCCAACTCCGATCGGGCCGTCTCGATCTGCGCGAGCATCGGCCCGCGCCCGACGATGATCAATCGGAGTTGCGGGTCGATGCCGCGAGCGGCGCGGTACACGTCAAGGAGGAAATCGATTCGCTTGGACGCGTCAAGTCCGCCGACGAACAGTGCCGTGCGGATGGGAGGGGCTGATCGCACTGCTCGCTCGCGGAGCACCGCGGCGCGGATAGGCAGGGTGTCTGTGCTGTTTCCGAGTACGGAGACATCGTGAGGTCGCGCGCCCGCAGATATCAGGCGACGGCGGCCCTCCGCGCTGTAGGTCAGGGTGAATCTGGCGAGCCGCGCCATCAGCGCCTTCAGCCGATCGCCGAGGCGCGACGGGGCCGCGGTGAAGGCTCCTCCGTGCCCCCAGAGACCCGTTGGCTTCCGCGTGAGCAGGCGTTTCCAGGCGAGCAGGTTGCCGACGGCGAGTTCGCTGATGACGAGATCCGCGGTGCGAGCGTGAGCAGGCAAATCGCGGAAGGAGATGACACGTCCGCGCACTTCCACACTGCGCTCGATGATGGGGTACATCCAATCGGCGGTGGCTTCGTCACCCCGCGCCGCCTGCGCGCCCACCGGACGCCCCGCATAGACACGGAGCTCGATCGCCTGCGCGGCAAGAGCCTTCGCCACCGCGTCGAACAGCGGCACACGATACGCGGGCACGTAGGGCTGCGTGATCACGACGAGACGCGATGCACTCATAGGACAGCGCCCGCTCTGACGGCCAGCTCATAAGCTTCGAGCGAGCGCCGCGCAGCCTGATCCCAACGGAATGTGGCACTTGCGTACGATCGTCCGCGCGTTGCGACGTCCGTGCGATAGCGCTCGTCCCGCAGGCATCGCTCGAGTTCGGATGCGATGCTCCGTGGGTCCGCCTCGATCATGATGAGGGACCCCGTGGACGCCGCAGCAGGGGCGATGCCGACATGCCTCGTCGTCAGTACCGCGACTCGAGCCGCCATTGCCTCGGCGACGGCCATGCCGAAGCTCTCATCATGGCTGGGAAGAACGAAGAGATCAGCGCTCGCCAGAAGATCCGCACGCTCGGCGGCATTCACTCGGCCCCGGAATTCGACACGATCTGAGAGTCCGAGCTCGGCCGCGAGCTCTTCCGGACGGTAGTCGATGTCGTCGTCGGTCGGACCCGCGACGATGGCTCTCCATCGGACGCCGTGCATCGAATCGGACGCGAGCGCGCGAAGCAGGAGGTCGAGCCGCTTCTTCGCAGCGATACGGCCGAGGAAGAGGATCACGGGCACCTCAGCACGCCGTGGCTCCAACTCGAAAAGCGCGTCGTCGACCCCCAGCGGCATATCGCAGATCGGCGCATTCCAGACGCGCGCAGTCTCCGCGCGCTCGCGGTCGCTGCTGACGATCGCTCCGCTCATCTGCGCGAGTCCTCGTCGGTCGAACAGCGCGGTGTACACCGCCTTCTTCAGACGTCCCTCTCGACGGTGAAACTCGTCGAGCGCGCCGTGAGGTTCGAGAAGATACGGAACACCATGTCGGCGTGCCAATGCCATGGCGAGCGTGGTCGGGTAGCTGTTCACGCTGTGGATATGGACGACATCAGCCTGAGCGATTCCGCGACGGAGCAGCGGCAGCATCCCCGTCGCGAAGTTGAGCATTCGAGGCGCACGCGCACGCGCGAGATCCACATGAATGCCGTCCGCGACGAAACGGTCCTCACGCTCAAGGCCTCTGTCCGTCGACAGAAGACTGACGTCGTGGCCGAGCTGAACCTGTGCCGGAAGCAGACCGCGTATGACCTCGGACGGACCGCCGTCGCGACGGGCGTAACTGGGTATGACGTGGAGAATCCTCACCGTCAACGAGCCCCTGCGCGAGCGAGCTCGCGGGTCTTGACCTCGATCTGCCAGTAGTACATCGACAGGGCGAGGGCGTAGTCGATGCCGGCGCGACCGTCGAGGAATCCCGCCCGTGCGACCACGGAGTACAGGAAGAACAACACCGGCTTGAAGGGCACGGCATCGAAGATGCGCCCCTTCGTCGTGCGCTTGCTCGCGATCTCCTTGCGCGCTGCGTCGTGCAGACGGAGGTGCGCCTCCCAATCCGAGTACCGGTTGTGGCGCGCGAACCAGCTCGACACCGGATCGCGGTCGTCGTGCATGAGCCGCGCCTTCAGCGAGCCGATCGAGCCGTCGGCGACGGGCTGATAGTGGCCCTCGACCTCGCGGATTCCGGGGGCGCCGAGATCGTCGACCACGGGGAATCGGGCGCTCGTGGTGTCGAGCAGGGAGCGCTTGGTGACCCGATGACCATGCATCAGGAACTTGCCCGCGAAGCGATAGGAGAGGTGGATGTCGTACGCGGAGTGAGTCCGTGCCTGCAGTTCCGCCTCGAGACCGCGGATCTCTTCGACGAGGTGCGAAGACGGATACTCGTCCGCGTCGAGGAGCAGCACCCAGTCGTTCTTCGCACCCGCGTTCTCGAGGCCCCACTGCTTCTTCTTGGGATACGAGCCATCCCAGGTGAAGTTCACCACGCGGGCGCCGTGCGCCTCCACGATCGAGACGGTGGCATCGTCGCTGTTCGAATCGATGACGATCACGTCGTCGAAGTCCTTCAGATGGTCGAGCGTGTTCCCGATGGTCGCTTCCTCGTTCTTCGCGAGGATCACGACCGAGACATGGCTGATGGTCATGCGGATGCCCTTTCGAATCGTTCGCCGACTCCCCCGGCGGCATCCCAGACGGCGTTCGCCGCGATGTCGGAGTCCACGCGCGTCATCGGCTTCACGAGCGCCGACCGCCCGACCGTCACTCCGCCGAGCACCATGCAGCGGCTCGTGATCCACGCTCCGTCTTCGATGCGGATGGGGCGGGTGAGGAGCGCCATGTCCCGTCGATGCGCGTGGCTGCCGGTCGTGAGCATCGTCTCCTGCGAGATGACGACGTCGCTGCCGACGTGGATGTGGTCCTGGTTGTGGAACCAGACGCCCTCGCCGATCCACGAGCGATCGCCGATGTGCAGCTTCCACGGGAACTTCACCCGCGTACGCGGCCGGAAGATGACATCGTGGCCGATCTCCGCGCCGAAGGCGCGCAGCACGCGCACCCTCAGGCCCGAGCTGATCTGCCAGGCGTTCGTGACGAACAGCAGCTCGCACACCGCCCAGAGGTAGACGACCCACCTCGGTCGATCCCACGCCGCGCGCTCTCCGGGTGCACGCGACAGGTCGATCACAGGAATGTTTTCCAACGGACCTCTATCCGAAATATTGGGTTATCTGGATCAGGGTATCCTGCCCACATGACCAGCCCGCTCCCCCCGGTAGTTGTGCTCGGGTTGAACTACCCGCCCGAGCCCACCGGCATCTCGCCTTACACAGGCGCCCTCGCTGCTGGCCTCGCCGCGCGAGGCCACGAGACGCGGGCTCTGACGACGCATCCCCACTATCCCGACTGGCACATCCGGGCAGGTTACGGGCAGTGGTCGCGGAACGAAAATATCGATCACGTGACCGTCGAGCGGCTGCTTCATTACGTTCCGCGTCAGCCGCGTCGGATGTCTCGACTCCTGTCGGAGATCTCCTTCGGCCTGCGTCTTGCGCTCCGCTCATGGGGCCGACCGGGCGCGGTCGTCGCGGTGTCGCCCGCTCTCTTCTCGAGCGCGGTCGCCTACGCCAGCGCGCGCCTGCGTTATCGCAGCGTCCCGTTCATCGTCTGGGTGCAGGATCTCTACTCCCAGGGGCTCGCCGAGTTCGACGGACGCGAGAGCGCCGGCGTGCGTCTCGCTCGCGCCGTGGAACGCTGGCTCCTCGGGCACGCCGACCGCGTCGTCGTCATCCACGATCGCTTCGTGCCCCGCGTCCGCGACGATCTCGGCGTGAGCGCGGATCGCATCTCGGTCATCCGCAACTGGACCCATCTGCCCCCCATCCCCGAGGTCGACGTCGCCGCCGCCCGCGCCGGATTCGGATGGTCGGAGGGCGAGAAGGTCGTCCTCCACTGCGGCAACATGGGCGTCAAGCAGGGCCTCGAGAACGTCGTCGAGGCCGCGAGGCTCGCGGCACAGCGCGGCGACGACGTGCGGTTCGTGCTCGTCGGAGACGGCAGCGAGCGCGCCAGGCTCCAGAAGCTCGGTGCCGGCATCCCGACCCTGCAGTTCCTCCCGCCCCTCGACAGCCAGGACTTCCCGGCGGCCCTGCGCGCCGCCGACGTCCTGCTCGTCAACGAGCGCCCCGGCGTCTCCGAGATGGCCGTGCCGAGCAAGCTGACGTCGTACTTCTCGGCGGGTCGGCCCGTGCTCGCCGCGACCGACCCGCTCGGCATCACCGCCGAGGAGGTCCGCGCCGCCGGTGCCGGCGTCGCCGTGCAGAGCGGCGCTCCCGATGTGCTGCTCGACGCGGCGATCGCACTCGTCGCCGACTCGGAACGGGCGGCGGCCTACGGCGAGAGCGCCCAGCGCTATCGCGAGACCGTGCTCGACGCCGATTTCGCGATCGACCGCTTCGCGACGCTCGTCTCGACGCTCGCGAGCGCCGCGCCCGCCGCGGCGGCCGTCGGCCCCGCCACCCAGGAGCCCCCGATGCCCGCCCTCCCCGCCTGATCCGCGCGCGTGCCGCGACGCGAACGGAAATACCGGTACGACGACGACACGACCTCCGTCTACTCTCTCCCCTGTCGCCGCTCGCGACGACACTCCACCCGCAGTTCCTCCCCTGCCCATCCGTCGCCTCCCAGGCGCACCTCCTCCCCCAGGAGAACACCGTGACCAAGCGCGCACTCATCACCGGCATCACCGGCCAGGACGGCTCGTACCTCGCCGAGCTGCTCCTCGCCAAGGGCTATGAGGTCCACGGCCTCATCCGCCGTGCATCGACGTTCAACACGTCGCGCATCGATCACCTCTACGTCGATCCCCACGACCCGTCCGCCCGCATCTTCCTGCACTACGGCGACCTCAGCGACGGCGCGCGACTCGTCACGCTCCTCTCCGAGATCCGACCGGACGAGGTCTACAACCTCGCCGCGCAGTCGCACGTGCGCGTCTCCTTCGACGAGCCGGAGCACACGGCCGACACGACCGGCACCGGCACCATCCGCCTCCTCGAGGCCGTGCGCCTGGCCGGCATCGAGACGCGCTTCTACCAGGCGTCGTCGTCGGAGCTCTACGGCGCCACCCCGCCGCCGCAGAACGAGGAGACCCCGTTCTACCCGCGCTCGCCCTACGCGGCCGCGAAGCTCTACAGCTACTGGATCACGAAGAACTACCGCGAGGCCTACGACCTCTTCGCCGTCAACGGCATCCTCTTCAACCACGAGTCGCCTCGACGCGGCGAGACCTTCGTCACCCGTAAGATCACGCGAGCGGTCGCGCGCATCAAGGCGGGCGTGCAGAAGGACCTCTACCTCGGAAACCTCGACTCCATCCGCGACTGGGGCTATGCGGCGGAGTACGTAGAGGGCATGTGGCGCATGCTGCAGGCGGATGAGCCCGAGGACTTCGTGCTCGCGACGAACGTCGGCTACACGATCCGCGAGTTCCTCGACGCGTCGTTCGGCCACGTCGGGCTCGAGTGGCAGGAGTTCGTCAAGTTCGACGAGCGCTACCTGCGCCCGACCGAGGTCGACGCCCTCATCGGCGACGCGACCAAGGCACGTGAGAAGCTGGGATGGACCCCGACGGTCGACGGCGCCGCCCTCGCCAAGATCATGGTCGACGCCGACATCGCCTCCCTCGAGCACGAGGGCAGGCAGTGGATCGACACCGTCGACCTCGAGTCGTGGAGGAACCCGACTCCACTGCCCTCCCAGGTCGTGTCCGTCAGCTGACGGCGCGACGCCCCTACCCGAAAGCAGAAGACCATGACCGCCGTTGACGGAGTCGAGTACTCCCCCGCCGAGCTCGACCGCGACGCGACGTTCTACGTCGCGGGCCACCGAGGCCTGGTGGGGTCGGCGATCTGGCGCAGGCTCGAGGCCGGCGGCTTCGAGAACCTCGTCGGCCAGACCTCGTCCGAGCTCGACCTCCGCGAACGCGACGCGGTCTTCGACTTCTTCCGCGCGACGAAGCCCCGCTACGTCGCGCTCGCCGCGGCGAAGGTCGGCGGCATCCTCGCCAACAGCACGTTCCCCGTCGACTTCCTGAGCGACAACATCCGCATCCAGACCAACGTCATGGATGCCGCTCGGGAGGTCGGCGTGGAGCGGCTGCTCTTCCTCGGCTCGTCGTGCATCTACCCGAAGTACGCGCCGCAGCCCATCCGCGAGGACTCCCTCCTCACGGGTCACCTCGAGCCCACGAACGACGCCTACGCGATCGCCAAGATCGCCGGCATCCTCCATGTGCAGTCGGTGCGCCGGCAGTACGACCTGCCGTGGATCTCGGCGATGCCGACGAACCTGTACGGCCCGAACGACAACTACTCGCCCACCGGCTCGCACGTGCTGCCGGCGCTCATCCGCCGATACGACGAGGCAGCGAGCGCGGGCGACGCCCGCGTCACCAACTGGGGGACGGGGACTCCTCGCCGCGAGTTCCTGCACGCCGACGACATGGCCGACGCGAGCCTGCACCTCCTCGAGCACTACGACGGCCCCGCGCAGGTCAACGTCGGCACGGGCAGCGACATCACGATCCGGGAGATCGCGGAGACGATCGCCGGCGTCGTCGGGTTCGAGGGCGAGACGGACTGGGACACGACCAAGCCCGACGGCACACCGCAGAAGCTGCTCGACGTGTCGACCCTCGCCGCTGCCGGATGGACGTCGAGGATCTCCCTGGAGGAGGGGATCGAGCGCACGGTCGCGTGGTACCGCGCGCACGTCGGCGCGCTGCGCGGATGACGACGGAGACCCTCGTCGACACGGCGGCGCCCGCCGCCCCGCGGAGCGGGCGCCGCCGTCGCCGCGCACGAAGCCCGCGCGAACGTGCGGGCCGCATCACGGCCGTCGTGACCCTCTCGCTGCTCGGGCTCGTCGTCCTCAGCGCGATCTGGATCGGGGCGCGCGGGGCACTCGCGGCCTGGCACCTCGACCAGGCGCAGCAGAAGGCCGGGGGGCTCCAGTCGACCCTCGTCGAAAGCCCCGCGACGGCGTCCGCGACCATCGCGGAGCTGCACGACGACGCCCGCGCCGCCCGCGAGCTCACCTCGGATCCCCTCTGGTCGCTCGCACAGGGGCTGCCCTGGATCGGGCCTCAGCTGGCGGCCGTCTCCACCGTCGCCGCAGCACTCGACGACGTCGCCTCCGACGTCGCCGCCCCCCTCGCCGACGCGGCGCCCGCGCTGCTCGCGGCGCTCTCGCCCTCCGACGGCCGGATCGACCTCGCCGCGCTCGAGGCGGCTCAGCCGGTCGCGGTGCGCGCCGCCGGGGTCGCGCACGACGCCTCGATGAGCGTCGCCGCCCTGCCGGTGCCTGCCCTGGTGGGCCCGCTGCGGACCGCCGTCGAGCAGGGCTCGGGCGTGCTCGAACAGCTCGATTCCGCGACCGATGCGCTCGCGCGCGCTCTCGTGCTCCTGCCGCCGATGCTCGGCGCCGAGGGGCCGCGCACCGTCCTCGCGCTCGTCGAGAACAACGCGGAGTGGCGCTCTCTCGGGGGCCTCGCCGGCTCGCTCGTCGAGCTGCGCACCGACGACGGCGCCGTCTCGCTCGGCGAGCAGGCGTCGGCGACCTCGTTGACGCAGTACGCCGCGCCGCTCGACGCTCTGCCTGCGGAACTCGATCCCATCTACGACGGCAAGCCCGGTCGGTTCGCCCACAACGTGACGCAGGTCCCCGACTTCGCGATCGCCGCGCAGCTCGCACAGCGGTTCTGGCAGAACGACCACGATGTCGCCGCCGACGCGGTCGTCGCCCTCGATGCGGTCGCGCTCTCGTACCTGCTGGCGGCGACGGGCGATGTGACGCTCTCGACGGGCGACACCGTCGGCGCGGACAACGCCGTCTCGTTCCTGCTGAGCGACGTCTACGAGCGCTACGACGATCCGGCTGCGCAGGACGCCGTCTTCGAGGAGACGACGTCGCTGGTGTTCGCCGCCCTGTTCGACGGCCGCGCCGACGCCGCCGAGCTGCTGAACGCGTTCGTCCGCGCCGGGGCCGAGGGCCGCTTCCTCGTCTGGAACGACGACCCGGCGCTGCAGAGCGTGCTCGACGGAACGACGCTGCAGGGGGCTCTGCCCGCGAGCGACGCCGGCACGACGGCGTTCGGCGTCTACCTCAACGACGGCACCGGCTCGAAGCTCGACTACCACCTCGCGGCGGGCGCCGCGGCGCAGTGGTGCACGCGCGTGGACGGCGGTCTCGCGACCGCCGCGCTGCGCGTCGAGCTGCGCAGCGACGTCCCCGCCGACGTGGGCTCCCTCGCCCCCTACGTGACGGGCGCGGGCGGCGACGGGATCACGGTCGGCGGCACCGTCGCCGGCGACGCGCGCACGGTCGTCTACGTCTACCTGCCGACCGACGCGAACCTGCAGGAGTCGCGCGTCTCGGCCGGCACAGCGACCCCCGTCGGCTATCACGACGGCCACGCCGTCGTGCAGTGGGACGTCGTGCTCGGCCCCGGCGAGGCCGCCGACCTGGAGATCGTCGCATCGGGCACCGCGATGGGTGAGGACCTCGATATCGCGATGACGCCGACACTTCATGAAACGGAAACCTCATCGGTTGGCGCCGCGTGCGCGACTATGCCATAGTTCCTGTATATCGGCCATGTACCCGGGGAGTGCCCACCCCGAGACCGGGCCTGACGTACCTCCTGCGCCACCCCGTTCTCCTCTCCCCTGGAGTCATGACCATGAAGAAGCCCGCTGCTCTCCTCGCCACGCTCGGCGTCGCGGGCGCGCTCGTCCTGAGCGCTCCCCTCACGGCGTCGGCCTACACCCCCTCCGCCCCCGAAGGAACCACCTCCGTCGCGCCCGGCGGCACCGTAACCCTCGGCTTCGGCGGCTTCGCCCCCGGCGAGACCATCACGTTCTCGCTCACGGGCTGGAACGCCTCCGGCGCCTCGCTCGCGACGATCGTGCGCACGGCGGTCGAGACGGCCTCGATCTCCAAGCCCGCGGCGGCCGACGGCTCGACCACGGTCGACGTCACGCTCCCCGCCGACGCCGCCGGCGCCTACACGGTGACGGCGACGGGCGGCACGAGCGGTGCGTCGGCGTCGGCCGCCCTCGACACCGGCATCCCCGTCCCGGCCGAGGCCGGAGGCGGCTCGGGCTCGGGAGACGGTTCCGGCTCCGACTCGCTCTCCCCCACCGGCAGCGACCTGACATCGGTCGGCCTGTGGGTCGGCGGCGGCGCCCTGCTGCTCGGCGGCGCCGCTGTCGTGACGGCGACGGCCATCCGCCGTCAGCGCAGCGACAGCTGACACCCCGCATC
>NZ_JBSHGQ010000020.1:0-67480 GCF_053617895.1 Microbacterium sp. NPDC055683
CTCGGGAGGAGCGGGTCAGCTCCGGCGCCGCCTCGCGACGACGAGCAGGGTGCCGGCGGCGATGAGCGCCGCCGCGCCGAACGCGACGGCGATCGTCACGTCGACGCCCGTCGGAGCGAGCGCGCCGGGCTCAGCGGGTTCGTCGGTCTCCGAGGGCGCGGGTGTCTCCGAGGGCGCGGGCGTCTCGGAGGGCGCGGGCGTCTCGGAGGGCGCGGGCGTCTCGGTCGGCTCGGGGGTCGGCTCCGTCGCGACGTGCTCCGCCGCGCGGCCGAGCTCGGCCGGGTCGACGACGTCGTGCGCGGCGAAGTAGTCCACGGTCGAGGAGAGGTCGATGAGACCCGTGTCGGCGGTGCCGACGCCCTCGGCGAAGGTCGTGAAGCCGTCGCCGCCCGCGGCGATGAACGAGTTCGTCGTGACGAGGAACTCGTCCTCCGGCGCGATCGGCGCGCCGTCGAGGGTCATCGAGACGACGTGCTCGCCGGCAGCGGCGTCCTCGACGTACTCGTACGCGAAGCCCTCCGAGACCCCGAGGTGGAGCTTCTCGCGCTCGTTGCCCGGCTGCCACTGCTCTTCGAGGATCTGTTCGAGCTGCGCGCCCGTGAGCGTCGTCGTGACGAGGGTGTTGCCGAACGGCTGCACGGCGGCGACCTCCTCGTAGGTGACCGCGCCGTCCTCGCCGTACAGCAGGTCGTCGCGCAGGCCGCCCGGGTTCATGAGCGCGAGGTCGGCGGGCTCCCCGCCGTAGTCGCCGTACTCCGCCGAGGTGGCCCAGAGATAGACGTCGGCGACGAGGTTGCCCATCGTCGACTCGACGCCGCGGTCGTCACCGGGAGGGGTGCCGCCGCGGAGGATGTCGGCGCTGATCTGGCCGACGACCTCCTGACCGAGCACGTCGGCCTCGGTCGACGCCGCGTCGACGATCTCCTGCACGGCCGCGTCGGCCGGGAACTGCGGCACGTCGTCGTCGCCCTCCTGTGCGACGAGGTCGACCGTCGAGCCCGCGATCGAGACGAGCTCGCCCGTCTCGTCGTCGACCTGGATGTCGAGCGCTCCGAGCGTCGTGCCGTACTGGTGCGCCTGGATGACCGGGCGCCCGTCGATCGCGCAGCTGTAGAGCTGGTGCGTGTGGCCGGAGATGATGGCGTCGATGTCGGCGGACGCGCCGCGGACGAGGTCGCCGTACTCGCTCTGCTCCTCCGCCAGCGCCGTGCAGTCCTCGCCCGACGAGCCGGAGTGGCTCAGCAGCACGACCACATCGGCGGCGTCATCCGCCGTGATCTCGGCGGCGACGCGGTTGGCCGCCTCGAGCTGGTCGCCGAACTCGATCTCGGAGATGCCGGCGGGGCTCACGAGGGTCGCGGTGTCGCTCGTGACGGTGCCGATGAAGGCCACCCGCACGCCGCCCACCTCGCGCACGGCGTACTCCTCGAGCGCCGGGGTGTCGGTGCCCTTCTCGTACACGTTGGCGCCGAGCGCGTAGTCGGCACTGCCGTAGCGGGGGATGACGCGGTCGGTCAGGTCGGCGAAGCCCTGGTCGAACTCGTGGTTGCCGACGACGCTGAGGTCGAGTCCTCCGGCGACGAGCGCGTCGATCGTGGGCTCGTCGTCGGCGATGAACGAGGTGAACGTGGAGGCGCCGATGTTGTCGCCCGCCGAGGCGAAGATCGTGTTCGGGTTCGCGTCGCGGTACTGCGCGACGGCGCCCGCGAGCACCGCGGCGCCCGCCTCGTCGCCGTTCGCCTCGATGCGCCCGTGGAAGTCGTTGATCGTCAGCACCTGCACCTCGGTGGTGCCGTCGTCGACGGTGTAGAGGGTCGTCGATCCCGACACCTCGTTCCCGACCGCGAGCATCGGCTTGCCGGTGGGCGACTCGTCGGCCGGGATGAAATCGATCCCCTCCGGCCCGAGGTCGCCCGCCTGCGAGAGGATCTCGGCCTGGCGGTCGGGCTCGGCCTCGATGTCGTCGGCGGCCGAGACGGAGAAGTCGCGGTTGTTGACGTACGTGACGTACTCGGGAGCCTCGGGGTCGGTGATGTCGTAGGCGATGACGCCGCCGAGCCGCTCGAAGCCGATGAAGGCGTAGGTGCGGCCGTCGACCTCGCCGATGGCGAGGTTCTCGGGCTCGACGCCCTTCGCGTCGCTGCGGCTCTCGAGCTCGTTGTCGTCGTGGCCGGCGTTGAAGTGCTCGGGGAGCAGCTCGGCGGTGATCTCCTCGAACTGCGAGCCGGAGTCGAAGACCTGCGTGCCGTCTGCCGTGTAGATCGAGAACGACCGCGCGCCGTAGGCGTAGAGCTCGGTGTAGCAGCCCGCCTCCTCGTCGAAGCCCATCTCGGTGGAGACCTCGAGGCGGCCGAGGGCGTCGTCCTCGAGCGTCGCGGCGTCGAACGCGGTGTCGCACACGGGACCGTACCCGGTCATCGCGCCGCTCTCGTCGTCGATCTCGCCGAGGTCCTTCACGCGCGCGGGCTCGACGTAGTCGCCCCATTCGCGCGCGTCGCCCTCGTTCGCCGTCACGAGGTACGTCTCGCCGCCGACCTGGTAGCTCTGGATGCCGTCGGGCATGTACATGCCCTTCAGGCCGGGGTACGTCTCCAGGGAGATCGTGGGAGCGTCCTCGGGGTCGCGGTCGGACGGGTCGAGGGCGACCTCGCCCCAGTCCTTGACGCCGAGCGACCAGATGTCCGTGACGGTCGCGGTGGGGAGGTCGACGACCGCGACGGCGTTCGCCTCCTGCAGCGCGGCGTACGCGGTCGTGCCCGAGACGGCGATGTACTCCGGCTCGAGGTTGCGCGAGACCGGCAGGTCGTCGCCGTGCGGCATGGGACCGAACACGCGGACGTCCTCGGGGAGGGCGCCGTCCTCGAAGGCGTGGAAGTCGGCGATCGCGACCGCGCCCTGCGCCGGTGCCTCGACCGTGCCGAGGGCCGGCAGCGTCACGACGCCGACCGATCCCTCCGGGTCGCTCGAGAAGTCGTCAGCGGGTTCGCCCTCGTTCGCGACGAGCGCGTAGGCGCCGTCGGGCGAGACGGTGACCATGTCGGGGAGCGCGCCGACCGTCACGGTTCCGAGCACGGTCGCCGCGTCGGCGTCCGCATCGAAGAACAGCAGCGCGCCATCCGCCGTCTTGTCGTCGGCGACTTCGAGCGCGACGACCCCGAGGCCGTCCTCCCGGATGGACACGGAGTTCGCGACGTACCCGTCGGAGCCGACCGTGTAGAGCAGGGAGGGGGCCGCCGGGTCGCTCACGTCGAGCACGCTCACCGAGCCCTCCGCCGCGTTGATCGAGTAGAGGCGGTCGCCGTGGGCCTGCACGATCTCCGACGCGCCCTCGTCGAACACACCGGTCTCGTAGGTCCCCGTGGGAACGAGGGAGAAGGGGGCGTCGGAGGCTGCGCCGACGATCGGGTCGGGAACCAGGGCGGCGCTCGCCGCGGTCGCCGGAGCGAGCGCGAGCGCGCAGACCGCGGCCGTGGCGGCGACGGCGCTCGCGGAGCGTCGGGAGAAGGGAGAAGGCATCGCTGTCCTCGGGTCGCAGGAAGGGTGCGGCGCCGGGCAGGCCGCCCGGGCACCGCCGTCCTGCCTACCGCCGCGAGATGACGTCGAGGTGAACGGACGGACGGTCCGCCGGGTCAGGGCGGATACGCTGGCGGGCGATGAAGACCCTCGTCCGGCTCGCCGCCGCGGCCGCCGCCGCGTGGGCGCTGCACGCCGCGCTGGGGGTCGCGTTCGCGCGCCGCGTCGTCGCCTGGCGCCCGCATGCCGACGAGCGCGTGCTCGCGGCCGACGCCGCCACCGCGACGTTCGCCGCGTCGGCCAAGACCCGACACCCCGGTGTGTTCGGCGTCCGCCAGGGCGACGGCTACGCGCTCGTGGGCGACGTGCTCTCCGACGACGGCCGGACGGTCGTGCGCGCGATCGCGGGAGGCGCGCCTCCGCATCGAGGCGGCGTCCGGTGGGAGGGGGACGTGCACGCCCTTCCGTCCGATGCCGGACCGCACCGCGACGTCGTCGTGGACGCGCCGTCGGGGCCGGCGCGTGCCTGGAGGTTCGGGCCGGACCGGCACGACACCTGGGTGCTCCATATCCACGGCATCCGGGCGACGCGCGACAACGCGCTGCGCTCCGTGCTCGCGGCCGAGGCGGAGGGGCTGCCGAGCCTCGTCGTCTCGTTCCGCGGAGACGGCACCGCCGGGCCGGCACCGGGTGGCGCGAGCAGGCTCGGTCTCGACGAGTCGGACGACGTCGACGCGGCGATCGCGTACGCCGTGCAGCACGGCGCCGGTCGCGTCGTGCTGTGCGGATGGTCGATGGGAGGGGGCATCGCGCTGCGGCTCACCGAGACGAGCGCGCATCGCGACCGCATCGCCGCGCTGGTGCTCGTGGGCCCGGCGACCGACTGGCGCGCCGCCATCCGGGCCGGGGCCGTGGTCGGACGCGTGCCGTTCCCGGCTGCGGCCGCCCGCCACGCCGTCCGCGCACTGGGGCATCCCGTGCTGTCGCGCCTCGCGGGGCTGCCGGCCCCCGTCGACGTCGACGTGCTGGACTGGACGCGCGCCGGGCGCCTGCGGGTGCCGGCGCTCGTCGTGCACTCGCGGGCCGACCGCACCGTGCCGTTCGCGTCGACGGAGGCGTTCGCACACGCGAACCCCGGACTCGTCGAGGTGCGGGAGGCGCCGGAGGCCGATCACTCGTGGGAGTACAACGTCGCTCCGGAATGGTTCACGGAGACGGTGCGCGAGCGGCTGCGTGCGGTTCAGGCGGAGCCGCTCCCGGCGGCGAACCCCTCCGCGTAGGCCTCGTCGGCGCCGAGCCGGAACATGTCGCGCTCGCCCGTGCGCACGATCGAGCGCGCACCGGGCAGATCGAGGTCGCCCACGAGGTCCGCCCGCCCCCGGACGACGGCCACGGGCATCCCCGTCGTCTTGCGCTTGACGAGGTCGGCCGCGGCGCACAGCTCGTCGGCGACGCAGGGGAGCGTCACGACGAGCGGGCGGCCCTGCGCGTCGACGCCGCCGCGCAGATCCTCGAACACGTGCACGCCGGCCGCGCCGATCGCATGGTCTGTCTGCCCGTCGCGCCACGCACGGCCGAGCGTGTCGGACACGAGCACGCCGAGGCGGACCCCGAACCGCTCGCGCAGGGCGGCGGCGAGCGCACGGGCCGACGCGTCGGGGTCGACGGGCAGGAGGAGGACCGTGCCCTCCGGCGTGTTGGAGGCGTCGACGCCGGCGGCGGCCGACACGATGCCGAGCCGGTTCTCGACGATGCGGGTCGTGTGCCCCGTCGGCGAGGTCCGCGTCGCCACGACGCGCACGGTCTCCCGCGTGATGGCGTCCTCGCGGTCGTCGGCGACGACGGAACGGCCCTCGGCCTTCGACACCACCTTGCTCGTCACGACGAGGATGTCGCCGTCGGACGGCTCCTCCCCGGACGCTGCGAGCGCGTCGCCCACGATCGCGGCGAGGTCGTCTCCTGCCGCGATCTCGCCGATGCCGGCGAGCGCCCAGACCTGCAGCACGCGGGTCAGCGCGAGTAGCGGACCTCGGTGAGCGTCTCACCGAGGAACGGCTCGTCGCGGCGTGCGCCGTCGAGGCGGAGGTCGCGCTTCTCATAGAAGTCGCGGGCGCCGGGGTATCGTTCGGCGAGCCACAGGTAGAGCGGCTCCCCGTCATCGACGACGGCGTCGAAGAGCGCGCGGCCGATGCCCTTGCGGTGCCACGAGTCGAGCAGGTAGACGAAGTAGAGCTCGCGGGCTGCCGGGGCGTCGGCGTCGCGCGCGGGGCCCGACCCGGCGAAGCCGATGATCTCCCCGTCGACGAGGGCGGCGGCCATCCGGTACTCGGGGCCCTGGGCGGTGTAGTGGGTCCAGAGCTCGGCGAGGCGGCGGGGGGAGACGTTCTCGAGCGTCGCCGTGCTGATCAGCTGATCGTAGGTCTCGTGCCAGACCTTGGCGTGCACGCGTCCGAGCGCCTCCGCGTCGACGTCGCGGACGGGGCGGACGAGCACATCGGCGTGCGTTTCGGTGGCCATGCCGCCAGGGTACGCGGCGCCGCGGGCGGGGCGAAATCCACGGGTTGTGGAGGGTCGACAACGAACGCGGACGGCGGGGGGAGCGCCGGTAGCGTCGCCCTCCGTGAACGTGCTCTGGCGAACCCTCCTCGTGATCCGACGCGCGAAGCGACGCGCCCGCAGGGTGGGCGTCCGGCCGCTCGACGACGTCTACCGCATCCGCCTGCGTGTGCTCCCGACCGACATCGACCTGCTGCGCCATCTCAACAACGGCCGCTACCTGTCGCTGTTCGACCTGGGACGGTGGGACATGCTCGAGCGCTCGGGCCTCACGGGGCTGTTCCGTTCCCGCGGGTGGTACCCCGTCGTGTCGAGCGAGACCATCACGTTCCGCCGCTCGCTCGAGCTGTGGCAGCGCTTCGAGCTCGAGACTCGGTGGATCGGCCGCGACGACCGCGCGCTGTACATGGAGCACCGCGCCGTCGTCGACGGCGAGATCTACGCGCAGGCGATCATCCGGGCCCGCCTGCTCGGGAAGGCCGGGCCCGTGCCGCACGACGAGCTCTTCGCCGCGGTCGACGTGCCGGGCGGCCTCCCCGAGGTCGCGCCGTGGATCCACGAGTGGGCAGAGGCCGCGGCGCTCCCCTCCACGCGACGCCCCGCCCCGAGCACCTGGGACTGACGGGACGGAGAAGGACCGCGTCGACGACCCGAGGAGGTCGTGAACGTCTCGACGTCCCACGACTCAGGAGACCCATAGCCGCCATGCCCGGGTTGCGGGCGGTCCCGTCCCTAGGCTGTCGCCATGGTCGACGGAGCAGCGCACGAAGACGGGGGAGCGATCGTCGAGGAGGCGGTCGCGCTCGCCCGACGATGGGTGGACGAGGCGGCGACGGCCGACGTCGACGCGTCGGCCGAGCGCCTCGCGGGCGTCCTGGAGGACCCGCGCGGGCTCCCCTTCACGATCGGCTTCGTCGACGGCGTCATGCGTCCGGAGAGCCTCCCCGCTGCGGCGGCGGAGCTCGCCCGGATCGCCCCGCTCGCGCCGCGCTTCCTGCCCTGGTACCTGCGGTCGGCCATCCGCGCGGGAGGTGTCGTCGGTCCCGTGGCGCCGTTCGCCGTGGTGCCGGCGGCCCGTCGGGCCCTGCGCCGCATGGTCGGCCATCTCATCGTCGACGCACGGCCCGACAAGCTCGGCCCCGCGCTCGCCGCGCTCCGCGAGAAGGGCGCACGGCTCAATCTCAACCTCCTCGGCGAGGCCGTGCTGGGCGAGAAGGAGGCGCATCGCCGGCTCGAGGGAATCCACGAGCTCGTCCGCCGCCCCGAGGTCGACTACGTGTCGGTCAAGGTCTCGGCGATCGCGAGCCGCCTGTCGATGTGGGCATTCGACGAGACCGTCGCGGCCATCGCCGACCGGCTCCTGCCGCTGTATCTCTCGGCTGCCGGCAACGGGACGTTCCTCAACCTCGACATGGAGGAGTACCGCGACCTCGACCTCACGGTCGCCGTCTTCCGACGACTGCTCGACGACCCCCGGCTCCACGGCTACCACGCCGGAATCGTCCTGCAGGCGTACCTCCCCGACGCTCTTCCCGCGCTCGAGGCGCTCACCGCCTGGGCGCAGGAGCGCGTGGACGGCGACGGCGCGCCCATCAAGGTGCGACTCGTGAAAGGGGCGAACCTCGCCATGGAGCGGGTCGACGCCGCACTGCACGGATGGCCGCAGGCGCCCTACGACACCAAGTCCGACACCGACGCGAACTACCTGCGCTGCCTCGACGCCGCCTTCGATCCGGAGCGCACGCGCGCCGTGCGCATCGGCGTCGCGGGCCACAACCTCTTCGACATCGCCTGGGCGTGGCTGCGCGCGGGGGAGCGCGGCGTGCGCGACGCCGTCGAGTTCGAGATGCTCCTCGGGATGGCCGAGGGCCAGATGCAGGCGGTGGCGCGCGATGTGGGGCGCCTGCTGCTGTACGTGCCCGTCGTGAAGCCGGACGAGTTCGACGCCGCCGTGAGCTATCTCGTGCGGCGCCTCGAGGAGACCGCGTCCGCCGAGAACTTCCTCTCCTCCGCGTTCCGCCTCCACGACGACGACGGCCTGTTCGCGCGGGAGGCCGATCGCTTCCGCACGTCGGCCTCGCGCGCCGGCGACGCGTCGCTCGCGGTCGGTCCGAGGCGCAGGGCGCAGCGCGACGGCGAGCCGGAGCGGCCTGTCGAGGCGCCGGCAGGGCCCGACGCCGCGGCGCTCGCCGACACACGCCGCATCGACCGGGACGACGACGACGCCTGGCACTCCACGGCCGTCTTCTCCTCCCACGAGGGCGCGCCCGCCGTCGGCGCGGCCGGCTTCCGCAACGCCCCCGACACCGATCCATCGCTCGCGGCCAACCGGGAGTGGGGCAGGGCCATCCTCTCCCGCGTTCCCCGGTCGAGCGTCGGCGTCGCCGAGGTCGAGGACGCCCTCATCGCCGACGAGGCGGGTCTCGACGCCGTCGTGGCGCGGGTGCGGGAGGCGGCGTCCGCATGGGGCGGGACGCCGGCCGCCGAACGCGCCGAGCTGCTGCGCGCCGTCGCGCGCGAGCTCGAGCGCCGGCGCGGCGACCTCGTCGAGGTCGCGGCAGCCGAGACCGGCAAGGTCCTCGCGGAGGCCGACACCGAGGTGAGCGAGGCCGTCGACTTCGCCGCGTACTACGCCGCGAACGCGGGCGAGCTCGACCGCGTGCCGGGCGCCGTCTTCCAGCCCTCGCGTGTCACGGTCGTCGCGCCGCCGTGGAACTTCCCCCTCGCCATCCCCGCCGGCGGCGTGCTCGCCGCGCTCGCCGCGGGATCGGGCGTCGTCTTCAAACCCGCGCACCAGGCGCGTCGAAGCGCCGCCGTTCTCGCGGAGGCGATGTGGGCGGCCGGCGTCCCGCGCGACCTGCTCGCCCTCGTCGCGCTCGACGCGGTCGATGGAGGGGGCAGCGATGGAGGGGGCGGCGACGGAGATGGCGGGGGCCTCGGCCGCCACCTCGTCTCGCACGTGGACGTCGACCGGGTCATCCTCACGGGGTCGTGGGAGACGGCGCGCCTCTTCCGCACGTGGCGGCCCGATCTCGCACTGCACGCCGAGACGAGCGGCAAGAACGCCGTCATCGTGACCCCGTCGGCCGACCTCGACCTCGCCGCGGCCGACATCGTGCGCAGCGCGTTCGGGCACGGCGGTCAGAAGTGCTCCGCCGCCTCGCTCGCGATCCTCGTTGGCCCGATCGGCCGCTCGCGGAGGTTCGCCAGGCAGCTCGTCGACGCGACGCGCTCGCTGCGAGTGGGGCCCGCCCACGACCCGCTCTCCGAGGTCGGGCCGCTCATCGAGGCGCCGCGGGGCAAGCTCGCCTGGGCGCTCTCCGAGCTCGAGGAGGGCGAGTCGTGGCTGCTCCGGCCGCGCCCCCTCGACGACGGCGACGACCGGCTCTGGAGCCCGGGCATCCGGATCGGGGTGCGCGCCGGCTCGCGCTTCCATCGCGAGGAGTTCTTCGGGCCCGTGCTCGGCATCATGCACGCCGCGACGCTGGAGGACGCGATCGCCCTGCAGAACGCCGTCGACTACGGGCTCACGGCGGGCCTTCACACGCAGGACCCCGACGATCTGGAGCGGTGGCTGGAGACCGTGCAGGCGGGCAACCTGTACGTCAACCGCGGCATCACGGGAGCCGTCGTGCAGCGGCAGCCGTTCGGCGGATGGAAGCGCTCGTCCGTCGGGACCGGGGCGAAGGCGGGCGGGCCGAACCACCTCGTCGGCCTCGGCAGCTGGCGCGCGACGGGCGGGGCGCAGGCCCTCGGCCATCCGCGCGGGCTCGACGGCCGCATCGCGGCGTTCCTCGATGCGGCCCGGCCGGGGCTCCCCTCCGACGAGTTCGAATGGCTGCGCCGCGCCGCGCACTCCGATGCGTCCGCGTGGGAGCGCGAGTTCGGACAGGTGAAGGACGTGTCGGGGCTCGGTGTCGAGCGCAACCTCTTCCGCTACCGTGCGACATCGGCCGCCGTCCGCGCGACGGCGGACGCCGCCTGGAAGGACGTCCTGCGGGTCGTGGTGGCGGGCATCCGCGCGGCCGACTGGTTCAGCCTCAGCGTGCCGGGCGGCCTCCCCGCCCCCGTGCGCCGTGCGCTCGGCGACCTCGACGTGCCCGTCGCCGTGGAGAGCGACGACGACTGGGTCGAGCGGATGGCAGGGGGCATCCCGGAACCCGCCGCGGACACCACGTCGCTCGCGACGAGCGAGCAGATCCTCGGCATCGAGCGCGAACGGCCGAACCGGGTGCGCATCGTCGCGGACGCGGGAGAAGGCGCCGCCCTGCACCGCCGTCTCGCGCACGCCGTCGGCGGCGACCCCGACCTGGCGATCTGGTCGGGGGACGTGACGACCGCCGGACGGCTCGAGCTGCTGCCGTTCCTGCGAGAGCAGGCGATCTCGATCACCGCGCACCGTTTCGGCAACCCCGACGACCGCTTCTCGGCGGTGATCTGAGAGCCCGCCCCGGTCAGACGGAGCGGGCCGCGCGACGCCGTCGCGGCTGCGGTGGCGTCGCGGGCAGGCGCCCGACGAGCAGGGGCATCGACTCGATCCGGGCGCGCTCGACGTGCGCGGCCGTCAGCATGGCGGCGAGGTCGGCCGACCCCTCGACGATCGCGTCGACGATGTCCTTGTGCTCCTGCCACATCGCGGTGGTGTCGCGCTCGGGCGTGAGGCGGAAGAGCCACCTCACGCGGCCGTTGAGGAGGCCGCTCACACGCTCGAGCAGGGCATGGCCGGCGAGCCTGATGATCTCCTCGTGCAGGTCGGAGTTGCGCGTCGACGGGGGCAGCGCCGACGCCGGGGCATGCGCGAACTCGAGGGCCTGGCGCATCGCCGTGACGTCGGCGCCGTCGGCGGCCCGTCGTGCCGCGAACTCGGCCGCGAGCGGCTCGAGCTGACGGCGCAGATCGAAGACCTCCTGCGCGTCGACGAGCGTGAACGTGTGGACGACGGCGCCGCGTCGCGGCTGGGACGTGATGAACCCCTCCGCCTCCAGGATGGGCAGCGCCTCGCGCACGGGCACACGCGAGACGGCGAGGCGCTCGGCGATCTCGCGCTCGTTGAGCTTGGACCCCATCGCGAGCTCGCCCGTGATGATCTGCTCGCGCAGGTGATGGGCGATGCGCGTGGGCGTCGCGAGCTCCGTCTGGATGGTCATGGGGCCATCATCGCAGGTCGGCGCGATACGCATCTGGAATGCCAAATGCGCCTTCAATGACGATCACATCACGCATTACGTGCATTTGGTATGCGAAAATGACATCGGCGTAAGAGCTCTGTGACGACCGTGTTAAACGGCGGGATCGGGCAGAGGTCCTCGCCTAACGTCCAACGCATGATCGGTTTCCTCGTCCGCCGCCTCGGCGCATCGCTCGCGACGCTCTTCGCCGTCGTGACGATCGCGTTCGCGCTCGGCCGCGCCACGGGCGAGCCGGGCGCCCTGCTCCTGCCCGACAACGCCTCGGCCGAGGACGTCGCCGCGATGAACGCCTCGCTCGGCTTCGACCGGCCGCTCATCGTGCAGTACGCGTCGTACCTCGCAGGGCTGCTCACGGGCGACTTCGGCGACTCGTACCGCCTCCGGGAGCCCGCCATCGGCCTCGTCCTCGAGCGCGTCCCCGCCACCTTCGAGCTCGCGCTGTGGTCGTTCACGGCCGGCCTCGCGCTCGCCCTGATCGTCGCGCTCGCCATCCAGCTCACCGGCAGCCGCGTGCTCCGCGCCGTGGCGGGATGGGCCGGCGCACTCCGGCAGTCGGTTCCCGACTTCTTCTTCGGCCTCCTGCTCGTCCTCGTCTTCGCCGTCACGCTGGCCGTGCTCCCGTCGCTCGGGCGGACGAGCCCCGCGAGCCTCGTGCTGCCCGTCGTCACCCTCGCGACCGGCCAGTTCGTCATGTACCTCCGCCTGCTCGACGCGGCCCTCAGCGAGCAGGCGTCCCAGGACTACGTGCGCACGGCGTTCGCGCAGGGCCAGCGCCGCAGCGCGATCCTCCTCACGCAGATGCTCCCGAACGCCCTCCTCCCCGTGCTGGGGATGGCGGGCCTCAACCTCGGCGGGCTCCTCGGCGGAACGGTCGTCGTCGAGGTGGTCTTCGCCTGGCCGGGCCTCGGCCAGCTGCTCACCGACGCCGTCAGCCAGCGCGACTTCCCCATCGTGCAGGCGGGCCTGCTGTTCGTCGCCCTCATGTTCGTCGTGGTCAACACGCTCGTCGACCTCGTCGTCCACCGCATCGACCCCCGGACGGCTCTCGCATGACCGCGCAGATCATCCCCGCCGCACCTCCCGCCATCACGGCGGCCCGACCGCGTTTCGCGCTGCGGCCCTCGGCCGTCGTCGGCCTCGCCATGATCGCCGCCGTCGCGCTGCTGGCGGCCGTCCCGCCCCTGCTGCCGGGATTCGACCCGATGGCGCAGGACCTGCGCTCCGCACTCGTCCCGCCCTTCGCCGACCCGGCCCATCCGCTCGGCACCGACGCCCTCGGGCGCGACCTGCTCGACCGCGTCTCGCTCGCGTCGAGCGTGACGCTCGGCATCACGCTCGCGATCGTGTGCCTGAACGCCGTCATCGGCTCGACGATCGGGATCGTCGCCGGCTACGTCGGCGGTCGTGTCGAGGCCGTCGTCGCCGTCGTCAGCAACGTCACCCTCGCGATGCCCGTCGTCCTCCTCCTCATCGCCATCTGCGCCGTGCTGCGCCCGAGTGCGGGGCTCGTCGTCGTGGTGCTCGGATGCACCTGGTGGGTCGGCTACGCCCGTGTGACGCGCAACGTCGCCGCGTCGCTGCGGCGCCAGGACTTCGTCGTGGCGCCCCTCACGCAGGGCGCCGACACGGTGTGGGTGCTCGCGCGCCACATCGTCCCCAACGTCTGGCCGCACACGCTCATCATCGCCGCGACCGACATCGCCACGATCGTGCTCATCGAGTCGTCGCTGGAGTACCTCGGCCTCGGCGTGCAGCCGCCCGTGCCCAGCTGGGGGTCGATGATCTTCGACGGTCAGAAGTACCTCGGGTCGGATCCGTGGCTCGCCGTCCTGCCGGGTCTCGTGATGTTCCTCGCCGTCGCAGGCGCCCAGTTCGTCAGCCAGCAGTTCACCGCGGAGAGCCGCGGCGCCCTCCTCCGGAAGGGAGGCATGCGATGAGCGTGCTCGAGATCGACGACCTCCGCATCGAGGTCCCCGCGCACGCGGGGGCCGTCGCGGATGGCCCGCGTCTCGCCGTCGACGGCGTCTCGCTCCATGTGGGGGCGGGGGAGTCGCTCGGCGTCGTCGGCGAATCGGGCTCGGGCAAGAGCCTCACGATGCTCGCCGCGCTCGGCCTGCTGCCCGCCGGCGTGCGCATCGCCGCCGGTCGCATCGTGCTCGACGGCCGCGACATCACGTCGCTGGCCGAGC
This sequence comes from Microbacterium sp. NPDC055683, assembly GCF_053617895.1. Lineage (NCBI taxonomy): Bacteria > Bacillati > Actinomycetota > Actinomycetes > Micrococcales > Microbacteriaceae > Microbacterium > Microbacterium sp. NPDC055683. The sequence goes on from NZ_JBSHGQ010000020.1 coordinate 13,448, forward strand.
GCGAGATGCGCACGCTCCGCGGGCGCACGGCCGCGATGGTCTTCCAGGACCCCATGTCGGCGCTCAACCCGCTGCGGTCGGTCGGCGCCCAGGTCGCCACCGCCGTGCGGGTGCACGACCCCCGCCTCAGCCGGCGGCAGGCGCGTGAGCGCGCCGTCGAGCTGCTCGAGTCGGTCGGCGTCCGCCACGCGGCAGACCGCGCGGCCACCCGCCCGCATCAGTGGTCGGGCGGCATGCGCCAGCGCGCCATGATCGCCATGGCGGTCGCCCACGACCCGCTCCTGCTCATCGCCGACGAGCCGACGACCGCGCTCGACGTCACGGTGCAGGCGCAGGTCATGGCGCTGCTCGCCGAGGTGCGCGAGCGGACAGGGTCGGCGCTCGTCCTCATCACCCACGACCTCGGTCTCGTCGCCGAGAACACCGACCGCGTGTCGGTCATGTATCGGGGAGCGCTCGTCGAAGAGGGGCCGACCGGCGAGGTGCTGCGGGCGCCGGCGCACGACTACACGCGACGCCTGCTCGCCGCACGGCCCGAGGCGCACGAGCCCGATCGGCCGCCGATCGCGGGTGCCGTCGGGGACGACGCGCTCGTCGTCTCCGACCTCGTCGTGGAGTACCCCGCTCCCCGGCGCGGCGCTCCGCCCGTGCGCGCCGTCGACGGTGTGAGCCTGCGTGTCGGACGCGGCGAGACGGTCGCGATCGTCGGGGAGTCGGGCTGCGGCAAGTCGTCGCTCGCGCGCGCCGTGCTCGGCATCCATGCGGGCACGAGCGGCACGGTCGCGCTCGGGGGCCGCCGCGTCGCCCCCGCCCTCGCCCGCCGCAACGCGGGCGAGCGCGAGCGCGCCCAGATCGTCTTCCAGGACCCGTACTCGGCCCTCGACCCGCGGATGACCGTGGCCGAGATCGTCGCGGAGCCGCTCCGGATCCGGCGCGTGCACTCGCGCGAGCGCGTGCTCGGCCTGCTCGCCGACGTGGGGCTCGACGAGTCGTTCGCCGGCAGGCTGCCCGGTGCGCTGTCGGGCGGGCAGCGCCAGCGCGTCGGCATCGCGCGGGCCCTCGCCCTGCGGCCGGGGCTGCTCGTCCTCGACGAGCCGGTCTCGGCGCTCGACGTGTCGATCCAGGCGCAGGTCCTCGACCTCCTCGACGACCTGCAGCGCGCCCACGGCCTCGGCTACCTCTTCATCTCCCACGACCTCGGCGTCGTGCGCAACATCGCCGACCGGGTCGTCGTCATGCAGGGCGGGCGCGTCGTCGAGGAGGCGCCCGCCGACGAGATCTTCCGCAGCCCCCGCCATCCGTACACCCGCACCCTCCTCGACGCCGTCCCGCGCCTCGAGCCCGCACCCGCATCCTGACCCCCGAAACGAGGACATCATGACCTTCTCCCGCCCCCGTCGCCGCCCGCTCGCGGCCGGCGCCCTCCTCTCTCTCGGCGGCATCGTGCTCGCCGGCTGCGCCGGCGGCTTCGACGAGCCGTCCGGCGACGCGGCGGAGGCCGCGACGACCGCCATCGTGGCGGCGCTGCCCACGGACCCCACCTCGATGGACCCCGTCCGCTCGGGTGCGCTCGTCGTGCTGTCGGTCTTCTTCCACACGTTCGACCAGCTCGTGAAGATCACGGCCGACGGCGAGATGGAGCCGAAGCTCGCCGAGGAGTGGACGCCCAACGACGACCTCACGCAGTGGGACTTCGCGCTCCGCGAGGGGGTCACCGCGTCGAACGGCGAGGAGATCACGGCGGACGACGTCGTCTTCTCCTACCAGGCCATCCTCGACGACCCGACGAGCGAGAACTTCGCCTACCTGTCGTCGATCGACTCGGTCGAGGCCGTCGACGAGCACACGGTGCGCTTCCACCTGAAGCAGCCGTTCTCCGCCTTCCCGCGCAACACCTCGCTCATCTCGATCGTGCCCGCCGACACCTACCAGGAGATGGGTGCCGACGCGTTCGCGCAGGACCCGGTCGGCTCGGGGCCGTACGTGTTCGAGAACGTGCAGAAGGGCGTCGCGTACGACCTCGTCCGCAACGAGGACTACTGGGGAGACGCCCCCGAGATCGAGTCGATCTCGCTCCAGCCCGTGTCGTCCGACGAGTCGCGCGTCAACGGCGTGCTGTCGGGTTCGCTCGACGTCGCGCAGGTCGGGCCCACCCAGGTGTCGTCGGTCGAGTCGAGCGGCTCGGCGCAGGTGTTCTCCGCACTGTCGAACGGCGTGGTGTTCCTCGGCGTGAACTCGACATCCGGTGTGCTCGCCGATGTCCGCGTGCGCGAGGCGATCGCGGCCGCGATCGACCAGGAGGCCATCACGGAGAGCCTCCTCGGCGGGCTCGCCGAGCCGGCGACCGCGATGCTCGCTCCCGCCGTCGAGGGCTACTCCGACGAGGTCGCCGGCACCGCCTACGACCCGGAGCGTGCAGAGGAGCTGCTGGCGGAGGCCGGCTACGCGGGCGAGACGATCGCGTTCGACTACGCCACGGACGGCCGCATCCCGCTCTCCGCCGAGGTGGCGCAGACCATCCAGGGCTACCTCTCCGACGTCGGCATCTCCGTCGACATGGTCGGGGCCGACCAGGAGAGCCACACGCTCAAGGTGCGGAACAAGGAGTTCACGGGCATCTACCTCAACACGTGGGCGCCGTCGACCGTCGACGGCGACCTGCCGCTGACCGACTTCTACGAGGCGTCGGGCAACAACAACTACGCGCAGGACCCCGTTACCGCCGAGCTGGCCGCCGCGCAGCGCGGCGTGACGGGCGAGGAGCGCGAGGCGGTTTTCGCCGAGCTGCTCGACTACAGCAACACCCAGGGCTACTTCGTGCCGCTCTACGTGCCCGCGAACAACTTCGCCGCCGACCCCGCGCTCGACTGGGCACCGCGCGCGGACGGCCTCTACGACTTCACCGAGACGAGCTTCCAGTGACGCGCACCATCCTCCAGGACGTCCGCCCATGGGGCGGCGCCGCCGTCGACGTCGTCCTCACGGACGACGCCATCTCCGACATCCTCCCCGCGGGCACCGCGGTCGGCGACGTCCACGTCGCCGGCCGCGGCCGGATCCTCCTGCCCTCCTTCTCCGATGTGCACGTCCACCTCGACTCGACGCGCATCGGGCTGCCGTTCCGCCCGCACACGGGGTCGCCGGGCGTCTGGAACATGATGCTCAACGACCGCAGCCACTGGCGCGAGGCCGAGCGGCCGATCGCGTGGCGCACGACCGAGACCCTGGGGCGGATGATCGCGCACGGCACGACGAGCGTGCGCAGCTATGCGCAGGTCGACGTCGACTGCGGCCTCGAGCGCCTCGACGCCGTGATCGCCGCGAAGGAGGCGCACGCGGGGCGGGCGGATGTCGAGATCATCGCGTTCCCGCAGGCGGGGCTGCTGCGCGAGGAGGGCTCGGCCGAGCTGCTCGCCCGCGCCATGGAGCACGGGGCCGACGTCGTCGGCGGCATCGACCCGTGCGCGCTCGACCGCGATCCCGCCCGGCACCTCGACATCGTGTTCGACGTCGCGCAGCGCTTCGACGCCCCGATCGACATCCACCTGCACGAGCCCGACCAGCTCGCGAAGTTCTCGGCGGAGCTCGTCGTCGAGCGCGTGAAGGCGCTCGACCTGCGCGGGCGCGTGACCATCTCGCACGGCTACGGGCTCGCGAAGCTGCCGGAGCGGGAGCTGCGCGCCCTGCTCGAGGAGTTCGCGGCGTGCGACATCGCCTGGGCGACGATCGCGCCGCCTTCGCCGCTCCCGACGCTCCTCCTCGCCGAGTACGGCATCCGGCTGGGCCTCGGCGAAGACGGGCAGCGCGACTACTGGACCCCGTACGGCAACGCCGACATGCTCGACCGCACCTGGCAGATGTCGTTCACGAACGGCTTCCGCCGCGACGTGGACATCGAGCACTGCGTCGCCGTCGCGACCATGGGCGGGCGCTCCGTCATCGGCACGGCTCCGCGTCTCGCGGGGATCGACGACCGCCCGGGGCTCGCCGTCGGCGACCGCGCCGACCTCGTGCTCGTCGCGGGCGACACCGTCGCGGCCGCCGTCATGGACCGCAGCCCCGACCGCACCGTGCTGCACCGCGGCGGCGTCGTCGCCGATGCGCTCGCTCTCGTCGAGGGAGCCGCGTGACGCTCGTCCTGACGGCGTCGCAGCTCGAGGCGCTCGTCGACCGCCCGGCCACGATCGACGCCGTGTCGCGCATCTTCGCCGAGATCGCCGAGGGCCGCGCCGCCCAGCCGGGGCCGACATCGATGGCGACGGCCGCCGACACGGGCCGGTACATCCTCATGTCGGCCGTGTCGGACGGCACCGGCACGGCCGGGGTGAAGCTCCTGGCCGACGTGCCAGGCAACGCGGCGCGCGGGCTCCCGACCCAGCGGTCGATGATCCTCGTCGTCGACCGGGAGGACGGCGAGCCCGTCGCACTGCTGCACGGCGGCGTGCCCACGCGCGTGCGCACGGCGGCGGCGAGCGCCGTCGCGACCGACGTGCTCGCGCGGCCCGACAGCCGCGTGCTGGGGCTCGTCGGGGCAGGGGCGCTCGCCCGCGAGCACGTGCGCCAGCTCCGCGGCATCCGCCCGTTCGACCGGCTCGTCGTCTGGTCGCGCACGAGGGCGTCGGCGGACGCGCTCGCGGCGTCGGCGGAGTGGGACGGCAGGATCGACGTCGTGGGCGACGTGCACGCCGTCTTCGCCGAGGCCGACGTCGTGTGCACGCTGACGCCGTCGACCTCGCCGATCGTCGAGGGCGGATGGCTGCGGCCCGGCCAGCACGTCAACGTCGTGGGCGCGAGGCCGCGGCCCGACGAGCGGGAGGTGGACGGCGAGGCCCTGCGCCGCTCGTCGATCTGGGTCGACGATCGCGCGACGGCGGAGACGAAGTCGGGCGACCTGCTCCTCGCCGTGGCGGAGGGGGCCGTCCGGCTCGACGATGTCGTCGGATCGATCGGCGAGGTCATCGCCGGCCACGCCCGCGGGCGACGCGATGCGGCGGAGATCACGCTGTTCGACTCCGTCGGCATCGGCGCGCAGGATCTCGCGATCGCCGACCTCCTCATCCGTGCCGCACGCGCGCAGGGCGTCGGATGGGCGGTCGACCTGGGGGCGTGAGGGCCGGCGTCAGCGCGGCAGCACGTCGTCGAGGTGGGCGCGCAGCTGCCCGCCGATGTCGACGCCGCCGCGGTCGTAGAGCCACTGGTACTGCAGCCCGTCCCAGAGGGCGAGCAGCCACAGCGCCTCGTGTGCGGGGTCGCGGTGCGCGGGAAGGTCGCCGGCGGCCGCGGCGGCACGGAACATGCTCTCGAACCCGTCGAGCGCGGTCGCGAACCGGTGCGCGAAGTACGCGTGCGCGGGGTGGCTGTCCGGAACCGCCTCGCACGAGATCACGGCGTACACCTCGACGAGGCCGGGGGCGTCGCGCTCATTGGCGTCGGCGCCGTCCGGCAGCGCGCGCAGCAGGTCGGCGCCCGTGGCGTCCGCCGCCGCGGTGGCGGTCGCGTCGATCCGCCGGTCCCGTTCCTCGAGCACGGCGAGCAGCAGGGCGTCCTTCGACGGGAAGTGGTGGTACAGCGCCGACTTCGAGACGCCGACGCGCTCGGCGATGTCCCGCAGGGGGGTGTCGCCGTAGCCCTCGCGCCCGAACAGGGTCATGGCGTCCTCGATGATGCGTTGACGTCGGGCCCGTCCCGCGCGGTACCCCGTCTCGACGGCGGGCGGGCTCGCGAGCGGCGTGTACACGGGCACGGCGCCCGCGCCGGCCGGCGGCTCGTCGGGGGCGCGCCAGCCGACCGGGAACGCCAGCAGCTCCTCATGGCGTTCCAGCGCGTCGACGACGTCGGCGCGCTCGGGCAGGTACTGCGCGACGACCTGCAGCGCATCCCACGCCGCCATGAGGCGCACCGACTCGGCGGCGGGGTCGCGGTCGTCGCCGACGACGCCCTCGCCCTGCGCGGCCTCGATCATGGCGGCGCCGAGGGGGCCGATCCCGGCCGCACGCTCGCGCATCGTCTCGTGCGCGGGGTGGCTCGCAGCCGACGCCTCCCCGATGAGCGATGCGAACAGCGGCAGGTAGCCCGGAGCCTCGGCGTTGCTGCGGGCGACCATCGAGAACGGCAGGTCGTCGGTCGAGCCGCGCGCGATGTCGGGCAGGGTCGTCAGGGTGGTGTCGTCCTCGAACCGCTCGAGCACGCAGGCGAGCAGTTCCTCCTTGCCGCGGAAGTGCTTGAGCAGCGCGGGATGGCTGATGCCCGCCTCGGCGGCGATGTCGCGGAGGGAGACCGCGCGGTAGCCGCGCTGCGTGAAGAGCGCGAGGGCCGCGTCGACGATCGACGCCCGCGTGCGCTCGGTGCGCGCGGCGCGGCTCGTCATCGTCAGCGTCATCATCGCCCCCTCGTCCGCCATCGTATCGGGTTACCGATGGGTCGGAGTTGAGTTACCACAGGGTCGGATTTCGTGTACGCTGGCCGATGTTCGTCGATGCAGACGAGGAAAAGGACGAGAACGATGACAGAGATGTCGGCGGCCGCTTCGGCGGCCTACGCGGGCACGACCGGCTTCAAGGCGCCGGGCACGACGCCCGCCAAGACCCCGCGCGGCTACGCGCCGGGGCTGGCGACCGTGAACTTCGGCATCTACATCGCGCTGCTGACGCCCGTCATGGTGTCGATGGCGTTCAAGGTGCAGCACATCACCGCCTCCGCCGCCGAGGCGACCAGCGCGCTCGGCCTCGTCTCGGGCGTCGGCGCCCTGTTCGCCCTCGTGGCGAACCCGCTCGCCGGCCGGCTGTCCGACCGCACGACATCGCGGTTCGGCATGCGCCGCCCCTGGATCCTCGGAGGCGGCATCGTCGGGCTCGGCGCCCTCGCGCTCATCGGCTCGGCGACCTCGGTGTGGGTCGTCCTCATCGGGTGGTGCCTCGCGCAGGCGTCGCTCAACGCCGTGCTCGCCGCCGCGAACGCGACGCTCCCCGACCAGGTGCCGACGGAGAGCCGCGGCAAGGTGTCGGGCCTCGTGGGCATCACGACGCCGCTCGCCATCCTCGGCGGCAGCTTCCTCACCAACTTCATCGCGGGCGACTTCCTCCGCTTCGTCGCGCCGGGCCTCATCGCGCTCGTCTTCATCGTGCTGTTCGTTCTCGTCCTGAAGGACCGCCGCCTCGCCGAGAAGCCCGCCGAGCGCTTCACGGTGGGCCAGTTCCTCGGGTCGTTCGTCTTCAACCCCCGCAAGCACCCCGACTTCGGGTGGACGTGGCTGACGAAGTTCCTCATCATGTTCGGCTACGCCGGCATCGCCACGTTCCTGCCGCTCTTCCTCACCGAGAAGTTCGCCCTCGACGAGCAGACCGCGATCACGACCATCCTGCTGGCGAACATGGCCTCGACGATCGCGATGGCCGTCTCGAGCCCGCTCGGCGGATTCCTCTCCGACCGTTTCGGCAAGCGCCGCCCCTTCGTCGCGGCGGCCGGGCTCATCATGGTCGTCGGACTCGTGCTCCTCGCGTTCGCCCCGACGATCGCGGTCGTCATCGTCGCGCAGGCCGTCATCGGCTTCGGCGCAGGATCGTTCTTCTCCGTCGACCTCGCCCTCGCGACCGAGGTGCTGCCGAACCCCGACGACACGGCGAAGGACCTCGGCGTGCTCAACATGGCCAACGCGCTGCCGCAGTCGATCGCGCCCGCGATCGCGCCGACCGTCATCGCGCTCGGGGCGGGCACCGCCATCGGCGGCTACTCGCTCTGGTACCTCATCGGCGCGGTCATCGCCGCGGCGGGCGCCGTGCTCGTCTACCGCATCAAGGGAGTGAGGTGACCGTGGCCGAGAGCGATCGCCCCTGGCTCGACGCGACCCTGCCCGTCGACGAGCGCGTCGAGCTGCTGCTCGGCGAGATGACCCTCGACGAGAAGGCGGGTCTCTTCTTCCACACCATGATCGGCATGGGTCCGCTCGACGAGCCGAACCCGGTCTTCTCCACGCCGTCGGCGGTCGACTACGTCGAGACCCGCCGCATGTCGCACTTCAACCTCATCGGCGGCGCCCAGACCGCGCGCGAGATCGCGCAGTGGCAGAACGCCCTGCAGCGCCTCGCCGCGTCGACGCGTCTGGGCATCCCCGTCACGCTGTCGACGGATCCGCGACACGCGTTCACCGACAACCCCGGCACGGGGCTGCTCACGGGCGCGTTCTCGCAGTGGCCCGAGCCGCTGGGGCTCGCCGCGATCGGCGACGAGGAGACCGTCGAGCGCTTCGCCGACATCGCCCGCCAGGAGTACCTCGCCGTCGGCCTGCGTGTCGCCCTGCACCCGCAGGTCGATCTCGCCACGGAGCCGCGGTGGTCGCGGCAGGTGGCGACCTTCGGGGAGGACGCCGATCTCTCCGGCCGCCTCGGCGCCGCCTACGTCCGCGGCTTCCAGGGCGAGGCCTTCGGCGCGGCGTCGGTGGCGACCATGACGAAGCACTTCCCGGGCGGCGGCCCGCAGAAGGACGGCGAGGACCCGCACTTCGCGCACGGCCGCGAGCAGGTCTACCCCGGCGGCGCCTTCGAGGAGCATCTGAAGCCGTTCCAGGCGCTCTTCGACGCCGGCACGCGCCAGGTCATGCCGTACTACGGGATGCCCGTGGGCACCGAGCACGAGGAGGTCGGATTCGGCTTCAACCGCTCCGTCATCACGGGCCTCCTGCGCGAGCGGTTCGGCTTCGACGGCCTCGTCTGCACCGACTGGGGCCTCATCACCGACGCCGAGATCTTCGGGCAGCCGTTCCCCGCGCGCGCCTGGGGCGTCGAGCACCTCTCGCCGCGCGAGCGCATGAAGAAGGTCCTCGACGCGGGCGCCGACCAGTTCGGCGGCGAGGCGTGCCCCGAGATGCTCGTCGAGCTCGTGGCGTCGGGGGATGTGCCGGAGTCGCGTCTGGACGTGTCGGCTCGCCGCATCCTGCGGGAGAAGTTCGCGCTCGGCCTGTTCGAGAACCCGTTCGTCGACGAGGACGCCGCCGACGCGGTCGCGGGCAGTGCGGCGTTCCGCGCGGCCGGCGAGGCCGCGCAGCGGGCGTCGATCACGGTGCTCTCGAACGACGGCGCGCTGCCCCTCGCGCGCGGTCGCCGCGTCTACGTCGAGGGCATCGCGCCCGAGGCGGCGGCCGCCTACGGCGAGGTCGTGGCGACGCCGGCCGAGGCCGACATCGCCGTGCTCCGCCTCCAGGCGCCGTACGAGGAGCGCCCGACGCACTTCGAGAACCTCTTCCACTCGGGGTCGCTCGACTTCCCTGCGGATGTCGTCGCGCACGTCCGCGAGGTCGCGGCCGTCGTGCCGACGGTCGTGGACGTGTTCGCCGATCGGCCGGCGATCCTCGAGCCCCTCGTCGAGGCGGCGGCCGCCGTGACGGTCAACTGGGGGGCGAGCGCGGCGGCGCTCCTCGACGTGCTCACGGGGGAGTCGACGCCGCAGGGCCGCCTCCCGTTCGACCTGCCGCGGTCGATGGCGGCCGTCGAGGCGTCGCGCCCCGACGTGCCCTTCGACACCGCCGACCCGCTGTTCCGGTTCGGGCACGGTCTCAACTACTGAGGCGTGCACAGCCCGCGACGCGGGGCGCCCTCTCCACAGGGCGCCCCGCGTCGTCGCAGGCGAAGGTCATGCGTGACATCGTGATCGAAGGCCCGCACACTGGAGACGTGATCACCCTGACCGAACCGCAGGTCTGGACGCTCATCGGCGTCTTCGCCGCCGCGCTCGTGGGCGTCATCACGATCGTGATGTCGAGCTTCTCCCGTCAGATGGCGGTGTCGTTCGGCGCCTGACGTCGTCTCCTGACGTCGCGCCTGCCGGTCATGCCGGGCGGCGCATGCGAGAATCGCGCATGGCGTGCCCGGATGCGGCCATGACGGCTCCGCCGGGCCAGAGGACAGCGTCCGCCGCCCGCCCGCGAGACGAGGAGCGACATGCCCCGCACGCAGCACCACCGGCGCTATCTCATGTGCCGGCCGGAGCACTTCACGGTGTCGTACTCCATCAACCCCTGGATGGAGCCCGCGAATCCCACCGACACGGCCCGCGCCGTGGCGCAGTGGCAGCGCCTGCACGACACGTATCTCGAGCTCGGCCACGAGGTCGAGCTCATCGATCCGCTCCCCGGCTACCCCGACATGGTCTACACGGCCAACGGCGGGTTCGTCGTCGACGGCATCGCCTACGGCCCGAGCTTCCGCTACGTCGAGCGGCAGGGCGAGGCGCCCGCCTTCATCGACTGGTTCCGGGCGAACGGCTTCGACACCGTCGTGCCCGAGGAGGTCAACGAGGGCGAGGGCGACTTCCTGCTCGCGGGAGACGTCATCCTCGCCGGAACCGGGTTCCGCTCCACGGGCGACAGCCACGCCGAGGTCGCGCGCGTGTTCGACCGCGAGGTGATCAGCCTGAACCTCGTCGACGCCCGGTTCTACCACCTCGACACGGCGCTCAGCGTCCTCGATCCCGTCGCCGAGGACGGCCGCACGACCATCGCCTACCTGCCCGGCGCCTTCGACGACGCGAGCCGCGCCGTGCTGGAGCGCCGCTTCCCCGACGCCATCCGCGTGTCGGACGAGGACGGCGCCGTCTTCGGCCTCAACTCCGCGAGCGACGGCCGCAACGTCTTCATCTCGCCGCGCGCCACGGGTTTCGAGAAGCAGCTGCGCGATCGCGGCTACACCCCGATCCTCATCGACCTCTCCGAGCTCCTCCTCGGCGGCGGGGGCATCAAGTGCTGCACGCTCGAGCTGCGGGGCCCGCGATGAGCGGCAGCCGGCTCGCGCACAACTACCACCCGCTCCCCGTCGTCGTCGCGAGCGCCGAGGGGGCGTGGGTCACCGATGTCGAGGGCAGGCGCTACCTCGACCTGCTCGCGGGATACTCCGCGCTCAACTTCGGGCACCGCCATCCCGCGCTCGTCGAGGCCGCGACCGCGCAGCTCGGGCGCGTCACCCTGACGAGCCGCGCCTTCGACAACGACCGGCTCGAGCCCTTCGCGACAGCGCTCGCCGACCTGTGCGGCAAAGACCTCGTGCTGCCCATGAACACCGGGGCGGAGGCCGTCGAGACGGGCATCAAGGTCGCCAGGGCATGGGGCTACCGTGTGAAGGGCGTCCCGCAGGGGCGCGCGAGGATCGTCGTGGCGCACGGCAACTTCCACGGCCGCACGACGACCATCGTCGGCTTCAGCGACGACCCGGAGGCGCACGACGGCTTCGGGCCGTACGGGCCCGGCTTCGTCGCCGTGCCGTTCGGCGACGCCGACGCGGTCGCCGCCGCGATCGACGACGACACGGTCGCCGTGCTCATCGAGCCCATCCAGGGCGAGGCAGGGGTCGTCATCCCGCCGGAAGGGTACCTCCGCCGCGTGCGCGAGATCACGCGCGAGCGCGGTGTGCTGCTCGTGGCCGACGAGATCCAGTCGGGGCTCGGGCGCGTGGGCGAGACGTTCGCGTGCGATCGCGAGGGGGTCGTCCCCGACGTCTACCTCCTCGGGAAGGCGCTCGGCGGCGGCATCCTGCCGGTGTCGGCCGTCGTGGCCGACGCCGAGGTGCTCGGCGTCATCCGCCCCGGCGAGCACGGCTCGACGTTCGGCGGCAACCCGCTGTCCGCCGCCGTCGGCCTGCGCGTCGTCGAGCTGCTCGCGACGGGGGAGTTCCAGAAGCGCGCGGCGCTCCTCGGCGCGCATCTCGCCGAGCGCCTCCAGCCGCTCGTGGGGAACGGCGTCACGGCCGTCCGCGTGGCTGGCCTGTGGGCGGGCGTCGACATCGACCCCGCGGTCGGCACGGGGCGCGAGGTCGCGGAGAGGCTCATGGCGCTCGGAGTGCTCGTCAAGGACACGCACGGGCAGACCATCCGCATCGCCCCGCCGCTCGTCGTCCGCGCCACCGAGATCGACTGGGCGGTGGAGCAGCTGCAGCGCGTGCTGACGCGATGAGACCGGGGCACCCGGGTGACGCGCCCGTCACGTTCCGACGCACGGGGTAACCTCCCGGCAATCACCCGGGTCTACTCTCGCCGGTATGGGCGACCTGTTCGACGGCTACGGCTCCACGCTGTCACCCCGCACGGCGGCGGATGGCACCCCCGCGTTCGACGAGATGTTCGGCGATCCGCGGGCGGAGGGAGGGCCCGCAGGGGCCCGCGACGCGTACCGCGAGCTGCATACGGCGCTGGCGCGCCTGACGCAGGACGAGCTGCGCGGGCGCACCGAGTCGCTCGCCAACTCCTATCTCGCGCAGGGCGTCACGTTCGACTTCGCGGGGGAGGAGCGGCCCTTCCCGCTCGACGCCGTGCCGCGCGTCATCCACGAGGACGAGTGGAGCCGCGTATCGGCGGGCGTCGCGCAGCGCGTGAAGGCGCTCGAGGCGTTCCTCGACGACGTGTACGGTCGCCGGCACTGCGTGCGCGACGGCGTGCTGCCCGCCTCCCTGGTCGCGTCGAGCCAGTACTTCTACCGGCAGGCGGCCGGCATCCACCCCGCCAACGGCGTGCGCATCCAGGTCGCCGGCATCGACCTCATCCGAGACGAGCACGGCGAGATGCGGGTGCTCGAGGACAACGTCCGCGTGCCGAGCGGCGTGAGCTACGTCATCTCCAACCGCCGCGTGATGGCCCAGACGCTCCCCGAGCTGTTCCACTCCATGCAGGTGCGCCCCGTCGGCGACTACCCCAACCGGCTGCTGTCGGCCCTGCGCGCGAGCGCCCCTCCCGGCGTCGACGACCCGCACGTCGTCGTGCTGACGCCCGGCGTCTACAACTCGGCGTACTTCGAGCACACGCTGCTCGCGCGCCTCATGGGCGTCGAGCTCGTCGAGGGCCGGGATCTGTTCTGCGCGGGCGGCAAGGTCTTCATGCACACCACGCGCGGTCCGCGTCGCGTCGACGTCATCTACCGCCGGGTCGACGACGACTTCCTCGACCCGCTGCAGTTCCGCGCCGACTCGATGCTGGGGGCGCCGGGCATCCTGCTCGCCGCGCGCCTGGGCAACGTGACGATCGCGAACGCGGTCGGCAACGGCGTCGCCGACGACAAGCTCACCTACACGTACGTGCCCGACCTCATCCGCTACTACCTCAGCGAGGAGCCCATCCTCCAGAACGTCGACACGTGGCGCCTGGAGGATCCCGGCGCCCTCGAGGAGGTGCTCGACCGCCTGGACGAGCTCGTCGTGAAGCCCGTCGACGGCTCCGGCGGCAAGGGACTCGTGGTGGGGCCGGACGCGTCTCCCGCCGAGCTCGAGGCGCTGCGCAAGCGCCTCGTCGCCGACCCGCGCGGATGGATCGCGCAGCCCGTCGTCATGCTCTCGACCATCCCGACCCTCGTCGACGACGGGATGCGACCGCGGCACGCCGACCTGCGGCCGTTCGCCGTCAACGACGGCAACGACGTCTGGGTGCTGCCGGGCGGGCTCACGCGCGTGGCGCTCCCGGAGGGGCAGCTCGTCGTGAACTCCAGTCAGGGCGGCGGCTCGAAGGACACCTGGATCGTGGGAGGCGAGTCGCCCGCGCGCGTCGAGTACGGGCAGGGCCAGGGTCTCGCCGGTCTCGTGGCCGACCAGGCGTCGACCGTCACGCAGGCCATCCCGATCGTCGGCAGCCTGCAGGAGCAGCACCAGTCGGGCGGGGAGGCGTGATCATGCTGAGCCGCATCGCCGAGTCGCTGTTCTGGATCGGGCGCTACATCGAGCGCAGCGACGGGACGGCGCGCATCCTCGACGTCCACCTGCAGCTGCTCCTCGAGGACCCGTGGATCGACGAGGACACCGCCTGCCGTTCGCTGATGTCGGTCATCGGTGCCGTCCCGCCCGAGCACGACGGCCCCATGACACGCGGATACGTGCTCGAGCAGCTCGGCGTGGCGCGCGACAACCTCTCGAGCATCGCCTCGTCGATCCGCGCCGCGCGAGAGAACGCGCGGCGTGCGCGCGAGATCGTCTCGACCGAGCTGTGGGAGTGCCTGAACACGACGAGCGCGCGCCTGCCGCGGCGCCTCCAGAGCGAGAAGGCGCACGAGTACTTCAAGTGGGTGCGCGAGAGGGCGGCTCTCGCGGTGGGCGTCGTCGAGGCGTCGACGAGCCGCGACGAGGCGTGGCAGTTCTTCGCGCTCGGACGCGCCATCGAACGCGCCGACATGACGGCCCGCCTGCTCGCGACGCGCGCGCTGACCGAGGCGTCGGGGCCGTCGTGGACGACCATCCTGCGCTCGTGCGGCGGATACGAGCCGTACCTGCGCACGTACCGCGGCATGCCGAGCGCCGTCAACGCGGCGGAGTTCCTCCTGCTCGACCGGCTGTTCCCGCGGTCGGTGATCGCATCGATCACGACGGCCGAGCAGTGCATGAGCGCGATCGAGCCGGTCGCCGACCGGGTCGGGCACTCCAACGCCGTGCTGCGCGCATTCGGCAAGCTGCGGAACGAGCTCGAGTACACGCCGATCGAGGAGATCATCGGCGACCTCCACGAGCACATGGAGAACGTGCAGATCGTGACGCGGGAGGCGTCGGAGGCGATCGGGCGCCGCTTCTTCCCGACGCAGGCGGAGCCCAGCTGGATCGGAGAGACCTCATGAAGCGACTGCGCATCGAGCACGAGACCGGCTTCCGCTACAGCGAGACGGTCACGGCCTCCTACAACGAGGCCCGCATGCTCCCGGGCACGACCGACAGCCAGTTCGTGCTGAGCGCGAACCTCGAGATCCGCCCGCAGGTGCCCGTGAGCTCGTACGCCGACTACTTCGGCACGCGCGTGTCGAGCTTCGACGTGCTGACGCCGCACACCGAGCTGATGATCACCTCGCGCAGCCTCGTCGAGGTGCGCGCGGCGCACGCCGAAGCGGTCGAGACGACGTGGGAGCGCCTCGCGCGCGACGTCGAGCGCGACGTCGAGACGGTCGAGCACCTCGCGCAGACCGACCGCACCCGGCCCCATCCCGAGGTCGCCGACATCGCGCGCGAGATCGCGCGGCGCCATGACGACCCCGCCGCCGCGGCGACGGCGATCGCGACGACGCTCGGCGATGCGGTGTCGTACGTGCGCGGCGTCACGGGTGTGCACTCCACGGCCGCGGACGCGTGGGACAAGCGGCAGGGCGTCTGCCAGGACATCACGCATCTCGTCATCGGAGGGCTGCGCGCCGCCGGCATCCCTGCCCGGTACGTCTCGGGCTACCTCCACCCGCGCGAGAACGCCGACATCGGCGTCGCGGTCGCGACCGAGTCGCACGCCTGGGTCGAGTACTTCGCGGGCGGATGGCACGGGTTCGATGCCACGGCGGGCGCGCCGTCGGGCGACCGGCATGTGCTCGTCGGACGCGGCCGCGACTACGGCGACGTGCCGCCGTTGCGCGGCGTCTACGCCGGGCCGTGCGAGAGCGAGCTGCACGTGCGCGTCACGATCACGCGCGAGGCGTAGCGGAGGGCGCGCGGCTCAGGCCCCGCGCGCCTCGCGCAGCTGCGACTCCAGGTGGAACACCTCGGGGAGATGCGCGACCCCCTGGTCGGCGCGGCCGTCGAGCGCGACGAAGAAGGGCGCCATCGACTCCTCCCAGCGGGCTGCGACCTCCGACTGCGCCAGGTAGGCCTGCGACGCCGCGTCGTCGTCGGTCTCGTAGAAGCCGACGAGCACGCCGCCTCCGAGGTGGAAGATCGAGTAGTCACGGCGGCCGGAGGCGGCGATCTCCTCGAGCATCTCGGGCCAGACCGGGCTGTGCCGGGCGATGTACTCGTCCATCAGCTCCGGACGGACCTGCAGACGGAAGCAGACGCGCTGCGGGGCTGTGCTCTCGGGCTGCGGGGCTGTGTTCTCGGGTTGCGGCGCTGGGCTCATGGACGGGGACCTCTCTGTCGCAGGGAAGCGTTTTCCATCGTATCGTCGTCGTCGTCGTCGTCGCGATCGTCGACGCGGATGGCCGTGGTCTGCGCGACCTGGTCGCTGAACTCCTCGGGCGCGACGACGGCGTTCGCGCGCGTGACGATCTCGAGCGGGCGGGTCTCGTCGAGCGTGACGGCGAAGCGCCGCTCCGACGACCGGTGCAGGCGCCCCGACCAGATCACCCACGCGAGCCCGATGAGGAAGGCGAGGATGCCCGCGGCCCCGCCGAGCACGATCGCGGCGCGCGGCCCGAACGCGTCGGCGACCCAGCCGGCGATGGGCGCGCCGATGGGTGTCGAGCCCATGATGACGGCCATGTAGAGCGCGAGCACGCGGCCGCGCAGCGCGGGGTCGGAGTTCGTCTGCACGTACCCGTTCGCCGTCGTCAGCATCGTCACAGTGCCGAAGCCGACGAACACGAGGACGGCCGCGTAGCTCCAGTAGCTCGGCATGGCGGCGGAGACGAGCGAGGCGGCGCCGAAGCCGCCCGCCGCGATCATGACGACGCGCAGCCGGGCGCGCTCGCGACGCGCGGCCAGCAGGGCGCCCGTGAGCGATCCGACCGCGAGCACGGAGCTCAGGATGCCGTACCCGTCGGCCCCGTGCCCGAACTCGATGGCCATGGTGGAGGCGAAGATCGGGAAGTTCATGCCGAAGGCGCCGACGAGGAACACCATCACGAACGCGACGATGAGGTCGGGCCTGCGGGCGACGTAGCGGAAGCCGTCGGCGAGCCGCGCTGCTCCCTGGCCGCGCGGGCGCGGCACGAGCTCGCGCGTGCGCATGGCGGCGAGCGCGAGGAGCATGGCGAGGAACGTCGCGGCGTTGAGGAAGAACACCCAGCCGCTGCCCACCGCGACGATCAGCAGGCCGCCGACGGCGGGGCCGATGAGGCGCGCCATGTTGAACGACGCCGAGTTGAGCGCGACCGCGTTCGCGGCGAACCGCCGCTCCACGACGTCGGAGACGAACGCCTGGCGCGCCGGGCTGTCGAAGGCGTTGGCGATGCCGAAGAGGAGGGCGAAGACGAGCATGAGCGGCAGGGTCATAGCCCCTGCGACCAGCAGCGCCCCGACGGCGAGCGCGAGAAGGAGGAGCGCCGTCTGCGTCACCATGAGCAGGCGTCGGCGGTCGAACCGGTCGGCGATCCAGCCCGTCACGCTCACGAGCACGAGGGGCGGCCCGAACTGCAGGGCCATCGTGACGCCCATGGCGGTGGCGTCGTTGTCGGTGAGCTCGGTGAGGACGACCCAGTCCTGCGCCGTCGACTGCATCCAGCCGCCGATGTTGGAGACGAGGGCGCCGAGGAACCAGATGCGGTAGTTGAACGAGGCGAAGGAGCGGAACATCGCGGTCATCGCTCGACCTCCCTCATGATGATCGCCGCGGCCGCGAGCAGTGTCTCGCGGTCGCCAGCGTCAAGGCGTGCGAGCACCTTCGCCAGCCACTCGTCGCGGCGTCGCACGGTGTCCTGAACGACCGAGCGCCCCGTCGGCGTGATCTCGATGACGACGCGGCGGCGGTCGGCGCCGTCCTCCGTCCTCGTGAGGTGGCCGCGCTCCTCGAGCGCGTTCACCGTGCGGTTCATGGACGGCGCCGTCACGCCTTCGCGCTCGGCGAGGGCGGTGAGCGTGTGGGGCCCGTGGATCTTCAGGGCGACGAGGACCGCGAACTGGCCGTCCGGCATGTCGGAGACGGCGCGCTGCTGCTTGAGGCGGCGGGAGAGGCGGAAGACGGCGGCCCGGATCTCGGAGGCGTCGGCGACGAGCTTCGTGGATGCGGATTGTTTAGCCATGTCAATCATTAGCCTAGCTCATTAGCCTTGCTAAGGGAATGGCGGTGTAGCATCGCGGCATGCCCGAGTTCGCCGACGCGTACGGCGTCGCCATCGTCTACGACGTCCACGAGCCGGAGGGAGCGCCGCGCGGCGTCGTCCAGGTGCTGCACGGGGTGGGCGAGCACGCGGGCCGCTATGCCGCCCTCGCGGACGAGCTCGCCGCCGCCGGCTGGGTCGTGTACGCCGACGACCACCGCGGCCACGGGCGCACGGGGATGCGCCAGCACGGCACGGCCGAGAAGCTCGGCCGCCTCGGCGTCGGCGGGCACCGCGCAGCCGTCGCCGCCGTGCGGCAGCTGAGCGAGCGCATCCGCGCGGAGCGGCCGGGTCTGCCGCTCGTGCTCCTCGGCCACTCGTGGGGGTCGTTCCTCGCGCAGATCCTGTTCGACCGTCATCCGGGCGCCTACGACGCGATCGTGCTCGTCGGGTCGTCGCTGCGCTGGCCGGGCTCCCTCAACGCCGGCGATCTCAACGCGCGGTGGAAGACCCCCGAGGCGAACGGCGTGGAGTGGCTCTCGACTGACGAGTCCGTGCAGAGGGCCTTTCTCGCCGACCCGCTCACGGTCGACGTGCCGCTCGCGAAACTCTTCGGCGTCGCCGATACGCTCCGGCTGGTGGGGCGCCCGCGGCGCGGGCTGCGCCGGGAGGCCGGCGCCGACGTGCCCGTGCTCCTGCTCGTCGGGCGCGACGACAGCGTGGGAGGTCCCCGGTCCGTGCACCGCCTCGCCGACGCGTATCGGCGGCGCGCGGGGCTCTCGGATGTCACGGTGCACGTCTACGACGGCCGGCACGAGATCCTCAACGAGCCCGTGCAGGGCGAGGTGCGCTCCGACATCGTCGCGTGGCTCGACGCGCGCTTCCCCGCCGTCGTCTAGCGAAGCGCCGTAGGCTGGACCCGTGCACGGCGAGTACAAGGTCCCCGGAGGAAAGCTCGTGGTCGTCGACCTCGAGGTCGAGGCCGGGAGGATCGCCTCGTTCCATCTCGCCGGCGACTTCTTCCTCGAGCCCGACACGGCGCTCGACGACATCAACCGCGCCGTCACGGGCATGCCCGACACGGCCGACGTGCCGGCGATCGCCGCGGCCATCCGCGCTCAGCTGCCGGACGGCGTGCAGATGCTCGGGTTCACGCCCGAGGCGGTCGGCACCGCCGTGCGCCGCGCCCTCGTCACCGCGTCGTCGTGGAGCGACTTCGAGTGGGAGGTCGTCGACGACCCCGCCGTCTCGCCGCTCATGAACCTCGCGCTCGACGAGGTGCTCACCGACCGCGTCGGCGACGGCCGCCGCAGGCCGACACTGCGCATCTGGGAGTGGGACGAGTCGGCCGTCGTCATCGGGTCGTTCCAGTCGTACCGCAACGAGGTCGACCCGGAGGGGGCAGCGCGCCACGGCTTCCAGGTCGTGCGCCGCATCTCGGGCGGAGGCGCCATGCTCATGGGCGCCGAGCAGATCATCACGTACTCGCTCTACGTGCCGGCGTCGCTCGTGGCGGGACTGACGTTCGCCGACTCGTACGCGTTCCTCGACGACTGGGTGCTGCAGGCGCTGCGCGGCATCGGGATCGAGGCGACCTACCAGCCGCTCAACGACATCGCGAGCCCGTCCGGGAAGATCGGCGGCGCCGCGCAGAAGCGCCTCGCCAACGGCGGCGTGCTGCACCACGCGACGCTGTCGTACGACATCGACGGGCAGGTCATGACGGAGGTGCTCCGCATCGGCCGCGAGAAGCTGAGCGACAAGGGCACGACGTCCGCCGCGAAGCGCGTCGACCCCATCCGCAGCCAGACGGGGATGGCGCGGCGCGAGATCATCGACCGCTTCATCGCGTCGTTCCGCGCGTTTACGGGCGCCGAGATGAGGAGCGTCTCGCCGGACGAGCTCGCCGAGGCCGAGCGGCTCGTCGAGACGAAGTTCGCCACCGACGCGTGGCTCCACCGCGTCCCGTGAGCGGCGACATCCTGGAAGACGTCCCGCTCGATGCGCTCGCCGCGGGGCGCGGGGCCGTGACCATCCACTACGGCGACAACCTCGACGTCGTGCGCACCCTGCCCGACGGCGCGTTCACGATCGCGTACCTCGACCCGCCCTTCAACACGGGGCGCGGGCGCGAGACCGACGAGAGTCGGCGGGGCGTCTCGTTCGCCGTGCCGGACACGCGGCCCGAGCCCGTCGACGACGCCGCCGTGGAGGACGGCGCCCTGTTCGGCACGGTCGACGACATCGAGCGGCTCGTCGACGCCGACGAGCGCGCCGCCGAGCTGCGCGCGACGAAGCACACGGGGTTCCACGGCCGCAGCTATCAGCGCGTGCGCGGAGCCCTGCGCTCATTCGACGACCGGTTCGACGACTACTGGGGATTCCTCGTGCCGCGCATCGAGGAGGCGTGGCGGCTGCTCGCCGACGACGGCACCCTCTACCTGCACCTCGACTACCGCGAGGCGCACTACGCGAAGGTCATGCTCGACGCCGTGTTCGGGCGCGACTCGTTCCTCAACGAGCTCATCTGGGCGTACGACTACGGAGCGAAGTCGAAGAGCCGGTGGCCCACGAAGCACGACACGATCCTCGTGTACGTGAAGGACCCCGACCGGTACTGGTTCGACTCCGACGCCGTCGACCGCGAGCCCTACATGGCGCCGGGCCTCGTGACGCGCGAGAAGGCCCGGCGCGGCAAGCTGCCGACGGATGTCTGGTGGCACACGATCGTGCCGACGAGCGGCCCCGAGCGCACGGGCTACGCGACGCAGAAGCCCGAGGGCATCCTGCGGCGCATCATCCAGGCGTCGTCGCGCCCCGGCGACCGGGTGCTCGACATGTTCGCCGGCAGCGGCACGACGGGCGCCGTCGCCGCCGCGCTCGGACGCGACGCCGTGCTCGTCGACGACAACCCCGACGCCATCCGGATCATGGGCGATCGCATCCCCGACGCGCGGGTCGTGCTGCGCCGCTAGCCTGGCGGCATGCGCTTCGGAACCTTCATCCCCCAGGGCTGGCGATTCGACCTCGTCGGCATCGACCCGTCCGACCAGTGGGACGCCATGCTCTCGCTCGCGCGCCGCGCCGACGCCGGCCCGTGGGAGTCGCTCTGGGTCTACGACCACTTCCACACGACGCCCGTCCCCTCCCAGGAGGCGACGCACGAGGCGTGGACGCTGATGTCCGCCTTGGCCGCGTCGACCACGCGCATCCGGCTCGGCCAGATGTGCACGTGCATGGGCTACCGCAATCCCGCCTACCTCGCGAAGGTCGCGGCGACCGTCGACCACGTGTCGCACGGACGCGTCGAGATGGGCATCGGCGGCGGCTGGTACGAGCACGAATGGCGCGCCTACGGCTACGGCTTCCCCGAGATCGGCGACCGGCTGCGGATGCTGCGCGAGGGCGTCGAGATCATGAAGCAGGCGTGGGAGACGGGCACGGCCACGCTCGACGGCCGCTACTTCCAGGTGGACGGCGCGATCGTGCGGCCGCTGCCCGTCCAGCGTCCCGGCATCCCGTTCTGGATCTCGGGCGGCGGCGAGAAGGTCACGCTGCGGATCGCGGCGCAGTACGCGCAGTACACGAACTTCTCCGGCGATCCCGAGGGCTTCGCCCACAAGAGCGCCGTGCTGCGCGGCCACTGCGAGACGATCGGGCGCGACGTCTCCGAGATCACGCGGTCGGCGAACTACAACACCGTGATCGGCGAGACGGAGGCGGAGGTGCAGGAGCGCCTCGCCGCGGTCGACGCGCGCCTGCGCCCGCATGTGGGAGACGCGCACGCCGACCGCATCCTCGCCGACTACCGGGCGTCGGCGGCGGTGGGAACGGTCGAGCAGGTCACGGAGCGCCTCGCGGCGCTCGGCGAGCAGGGGCTCGCGTACGCCATCCACTACTTCCCGGAGGCGGCGTACGACGTGTCCGGCGTGGAGCTGTTCGAATCGCGCATCATCCCCGCCCTCGCCTGAGCGGTCTCACGTGAGCGGCAGGACGCCGTCGTATGCGTCGAGCGACTCGCGCGCGAACGGCTCGGGATGGGCGAAGACGCGCGACGGGGTCGATCCCGCCGACCACGGGCTCCAATCGGCCGCGCCCGTCCGGGCGAAGCCGACCGCGGCGCCGTGCACCGCGTCGGCGAGCGCCTGCGGCGGGTCGTCCCCCGTCATGAGTTCGACGCCCTCGGCATCGAGCACGTCGAAGAAGAACGGCACGTCGAGGCAGTGCAGCGACCATCCGCGCGCGGGCGAGACCCACTCGAAGCGGTAGGCCCACGTGCGTGCGCCGGATGCGGCCGACCGCGCGCGCCCGACGCGGATGACGTGGCGGCGGAAGAGCGCGTCGGTCACGAAGCGGCCGATCGCGGCGGCGACGCCGCGCTCCTTCCGCAGCGCCGCGTTGGCCTTCAGGTACGGCCGGCGGCGGCGCCGCGGCAGACCGAGCACCGCGAGCACGAGCGCCGCCGGCACCCAGCGCAGCCAGCGACGATGGTCGTCGACGATCATCGAGAACTCGTCGTCGGTCGTGCCGATCACGAGCGGCTTGTCTGCGCCCACGCCGCGGGCGAGGGCGCGCAGGGTCGGCTCGAGCACGAGCTCTCCGTCGATGGCAGGGCCGAGGCGCAGCCCATCCGACAGCACGGCTTGGGCGCCGTGCAGGTCGCGCATCGCGATGAGGTCGGCCGCCGCCTCTCGCACCTGTCGCTCGGTGAGGGCCCGCCAGCCCTCCACGGTCGGCTCCACTCCGGCGGCCTCCGCCGCTCGCCGTCCGAAGCGCTCCGCCTCCTCCGGCGTGATCGCGCCGACCGTGGCCGACATCGCCCACACGGCGTGGAAGAGGTGCTGCGCCGCGGGCATCGCGAGCAGGGTGAGCACGGCGCCCGCGCCCGCCGACTGCCCTGCGATGGTCACGCGGTCGGGGTCGCCGCCGAACGCCCGGACATTGCCCTGCACCCACTCGAGCGCGGCCATCCAGTCGCGTACGCCGCGGTTGGACGGCGCGTCGGCGATCCATCCGAATCCGTCGAAGCCGAGACGGTACGACACCGTCACGACGACGACGCCGTCGCGCGCGAAGGAGCGCCCGTCGTACCAGGGGCTCGCGATCGAGCCCGACACGTAGGCCCCGCCGTGGATGTAGACGAGGACGGGGAGCGCCGCATCGGGTGACGGCGACGGCGTGAACACGTTGACGTTGAGGGTCGAGCGCCCGGGCACCGACGGCTCGGGGATGAGCGTGATCCCCGTCGCCCCGCGCTGCGGCGTCGCCCCCTGCGTCGTGGCGTCGCGGACACCCTCCCACGGTTCGTGCGGGACGGGAGCCTGGAACCGCAGCGGACCGACCGGCGGCTGCGCGTAGGGGATGCCGAGGAAGGTCGCGCAACCGCCGCGCCAGAACCCGCGGACGCGGCCCGACGCGGTGGCGACGACGGGCTGTTCCAGGCGCGGCGGATCGGCGGGCGTGCTCGGGGTCACGCCACCAGTATCGCGCCCGTCAGAAGAGCTGGCGCCAGTTCGCCTTCGCGAGGTCGAGCAGCTCGTCGCCTCGGCCCGACATGACCGTGCGGATGGCGTACAGCGCGAAGCCCTTCACCTGCTCGGCCGTCACGGTCGGCGGCATCGACAGCTCCTGGCGCTCCGTGACGACGTCGAGGAGGGCGGGGCCGTCGTGGGCGAGCAGCTCGGCGATCGCCGCGGGGAGGTCGGTCGAGCGCTCCACGCGGATGCCCTTGATGCCGAGGGCGTTCGCGACGGCCGCGAAGTCGGGGTTCGCGAGGTCGGTGCCGTACGTCACGAAGCCCGCGGCCTTCATCTCCAGCTCGACGAAGTTGAGGGAGGAGTTGTTCACGACGACGGTCTTCACGGGCAGGCCGTTCTGCGTGAGTGTGATGAGCTCGCCCAGCATCATGGCGAGACCGCCGTCGCCCGCCAGCGCGACGACCTGGCGCCCGGGCTGCGCGACCTGCGCTCCGATGCCATGCAGCAGCGCGTTCGCCATGGAGCCGTGGCTGAACGACCCGATGAGCCGGCGCCGGCCGTTCATGGTGAGGTAGCGCGCTGCCCACACGGTGGGCGAGCCCACGTCGGCCGTGAACACGGCGTCGTCGGCGGCCGCCTCGTCGAGGAGGCGCGCGAGGTACTGCGGATGGATGGGCTGCGAGCCGTGGCGAGGCACGGCGAGATCGTCGAGCTTCTTGCGGGTCTTGGCGTAGTGCGCGCGGGCATCCTCGAGGTGGCCGCGGTCGCGTCCGTCCGAGAGTCGGGGGAGGAGGGCCGACGCCGTCGCCTTCACGTCGCCCACGAGCCCGAGGTCGAGCGGATGGCGTCGGCCGAGCTGGGTGCCGCGGATGTCGACCTGGATGGTCGTGGCGTGCTCGGGGTAGAACTGCGGGTACGGGAAGTCGGTTCCGAGCATGAGGAGCGCGTCGGCGCCCTCCATCGCGCGGTAGCCGGAGGCGAAGCCGAGCAGCCCCGTCATGCCGACGTCGTACGGGTTGTCGTACTCGATGAACTCCTTGCCGCGCAGCGCGTGCACGATCGGCGCGGCGAGGCGGTCGGCGAGCGCGACGACCTCGGCGTGGGCGCCCTCGACGCCCGCGCCGGCGAGGATCGTGACCTTCCCCGCCCCGTTCAGCAGCTCGGCGGCGCGGTCGAGCTCCCGCTCGCTCGGCACGACGACGGGCTGGGCGCGCTCGATGACGGTGACGCGGTCGGAGACGGCGTCGGCGAGCGCGACGTCGCCCGGGATGACGACGACCGCGACGCCGCGCTCCTGGATGGCCGCGCGCATCGCGATCTCGAGCACACGCGGCATCTGATGCGGGTCGGCGACGTACTCGACGTAGACGCTGCACTCGCGGAAGAGCTCCTGCGGGTGCGTCTCCTGGAAGTAGGTGGTGCCGATCTCCGAGGTCGGGATGTGCGCGGCGATCGCGAGGACGGGCACGCGCGACCGGTTCGCGTCGTAGAGGCCGTTGATGAGGTGGAGGTTGCCCGGCCCGCACGACCCGGCGACGACGGCGAGTTCGCCCGTGACGGCCGCGTCGGCGGCGGCGGCGAAGGCGGCCGACTCCTCATGGCGCACGTGGACCCAGCGGATGGTGCCGTCGGCCCGCAGGGCGTCGGTGAATCCGTTGAGCGAGTCTCCCGGGATGCCGTAGACGCGGTCGACCCCGTTCGCGGCGAGTGTCTCGACGATGTTCTCTGCGACGTTGACCATGGCATCGACGCTACGCCTGCCTGGGCCTTGACGGGCCACTTGCCTTTTGCAAGCATTCACGCATGCGCACCTTCGTCCACGTGCTCGTCAACACGGCGTTCGCGAACCTCACGACGAGCTATCTGTGGTGGGCGCTCACCTTCTGGATCTACGTCGAGACGGAGAACGTCGTCGCGACGGGCGTCATCGGCGGGGCCTACATGCTGTTCATCGCGCTGTTCAGCATGATGTTCGGCACGATCGTGGACCGGTTCCGCAAGAAGGCCGTCATGATGTGGGCGACGCTCGCAGCGTTCGCCGTGTTCTGCGCCGACGGGGCGTTCTTCTTCGTGCTCGGCGAGGAGCGCATGATCGACCTCTCGCAGCCGTGGTTCTGGATCTTCGCCGTCGTCATGCTCGCGGGAGCCGTCGTCGAGCAGCTGCGCAACATCGCGCTGTCGACGACCGTGACGCTGCTCGTCCCGACCGAGAAGCACGCGAACGCGAACGGCATGGTGGGCACGGTGCAGGGACTCGCGTTCCTCGTGACGAGCGTCTTCAGCGGACTGTCGGTCGGCCTGCTCGGCATGGGCCCGTCCATCCTCATCGCCCTCGTGCTCATCGCGCTGTCGCTCGTGCACCTCGCGGCCATCCGCATCCCGGAGCCCGAGATCGTGCACGCCGAGGGGCAGACGCGCTGGGTGGACGTCGCGGGCGGCTTCCGCGCCGTGCGGCTCGTGCCGGGGCTGCTCACCCTCATCCTCTTCACGACGCTCAACAACCTCGTCGGCGGCGTCTACATGGCGCTCATGGACCCGTACGGGATCGAGATGTTCGGCGTGGAGATGTGGGGCATCTGGCTGGCGGTCGGGTCGACGGGGTTCATCGTCGGCGGCGCGGTCATCGCGAAGGCGGGGCTCGGGCGCAACCCCATCCGCACGATGCTCGTCATCGCGGCGCTCGTCGGCGTCGTGGGCGCCGTCTTCACGGTGAGGGAGTGGGCCTGGCTCTACATCGCGGGGCTGTGGACGTTCATGGCGCTCATGCCGGCCGTCGAGGCGGCCGAGCAGACGGTCATCCAGAAGGTCACGCCGTACGAGAAGCAGGGGCGCGTGTTCGGATTCGCGATGACGTTCGAGGCCGCGTCGGCGCCCGTGACGTCGTTCCTCGTCGCACCCATCGCGCAGTTCTGGGTGATCCCGCATCTGCGGACGGCGGAGGGGCAGGCGCAGTGGGGATGGCTCGTCGGCGAGGGCGACGCGCGCGGCATCGCGCTCGTCTTCGTCATCGCGGGGGTCGTCGCTGTGCTGCTCGCTCTCGGCGGGTTCCTGCTTCCGGCGTATCGCACGCTGTCGCGGCGGTTCCTGGAGGAGCCCGCGGCGACGGAGGAGCAGACGGATGACGCGGTGGGCGGGCCCGTGCCGGGCTCCGGCGCGTCGGCTGCCGGCGCGCTGCTTCCGCCGGCGGATCAGAGAGCGGCGGAGTAGCTCGTCCCGCGCAGCTTCTCGGTGAGGACGAGCAGCTGCTGCAGCTCGTCGTCGTCGAGGCACGACATGCGCTCGGCGATCCGGCGGCCGTGGGCGGCGCCGATGGCGCGGAAGGCATGCGCGCCGACGTCGGTCGCCGTGACGAGCGACCCGCGTCCGTCGTCGGGATCGCTGCACTTCGTCACGAGGCCTCGGCCGACCATCCGGTCGACGAGCCGCGACACGCTCGGCTGGCTGATGAGCATGTTCGCCGTCACATCCCGCAGGCGCGAGGTCATGTCGGGCGCGCGCGTCACGGTGAGGAGCACGTCGTACTCGGCCTGCGACAGGTCGGTGCCGACGAAGTCGGTCGAGATCTCCTCGAACACCTCGTGCTGCGCCCGGAAGAGGCTCTCCCACGCTGCGATAGCGAGTCTGCGGTCGGCCATGCGTCCCAGGGTAGCGGTCTATGCACGCCTATAGGTCTCGGTGCGCTGGGCGATGCGCGAGACACAAGTAAGGGCCGGGCGGAGAGGAAGCCGCCCGGCCCTTGTCCCTTGCACCAAGAGTGTCCTGCAATCACATGTCGGCAGCTGCCACAGCAAAACAGCTGCCTTGCGATGACTCTATAACGGCGAGGTAACGGGTGACAAGGGGTGTCGTTATGTTTCCGTGATTTCATCTGTGGGGCATAGCGGGCGGTCAGGAAGCGGCGCTCACGGTGCCAGCGTGAGCACCTCGGCCGCCCCGTCGGTGATGGCGACGGTGTGCTCGCTGTGGGCGGTCAGGCACCCCGTCGCGCTGCGGAGGGTCCATCCGTCGGCGTCGGTGACGAGCTCGTCGGTGTCGGCCATCACCCACGGCTCGAGGGCGAGCAGGAGCCCCGGCCGCAGGCGGTACCCGCGCCCCGGTCGTCCTCGGTTCGGCACGTGCGGGTCGCCGTGCATGGTGCTGCCGATGCCGTGACCGCCGAACTCGGTGTTGACGGCGTAGCCCGCCTCGGTGAGGACCGATCCGATCGCATGGGAGATGTCGCCGATGCGGTTGCCGGGGCGTGCGGCGTCGATGCCCGCGAGGAGCGCGCGCTCCGTCGTCTCGATGAGCGCCGTGCTCCCGGAGGGGCGCTCGGCGCCGACGATGAAGCTGATCGCGGCATCCGCGGCGACCCCGCCCTTGATCACGGCGAGGTCGAGCGTCAGCAGGTCGCCCGACCGGAGCGCGTAGTCGTGCGGCATGCCGTGCAGCACGGCGTCGTTCACGGCCGTGCAGATCCAGTGGCCGAACGGCCCGCGCCCGAACGACGGGGCGTAGTCGACATAGCAGGAGTCGGCACCCGACCCCAGGATGAGCTCGCGTGCCCACTCGTCGATCTGGAGCAGATTGACGCCGACGGCGGCACGTCGGCGCAGCTCCTGCAGGATGCCGCCGACGATGGCGCCGGAGCCGCGCGCGGCCGCCAGCTCGCGAGCGCTCAGGATCTCGATCACGGTGTATCCCCTCCGGTATGAAAGTACCGGTCTGATAATACCGATAGACTTGCGGCATGATGGTCCGGCTGCCTCATACTCCCGAGGAGATCGCGCGCGGACGGCGCCTGGGCGCGGCGCTGCGTGCGGCGCGCGGCGACCGGTCGATCCTTGCGGTCGCGGGGGAGGCGGGGGTGTCGCCCGAGACGCTTCGCAAGATCGAGACGGGTCGCCTCGTGACACCGTCGTTCGCGACCGTCTCCGCCGTCGCCGCCGTGCTCGGGCTCTCGCTCGACGAGCTCGCCGTGGTGGCCAGGGAGGGCGCCCCGGCCCGTCGCTGACGCGCGTCGGTGGTCACCGCGCCGGTGGTCACACGGCGAGCCAGCGCCGAAA
Organism: Microbacterium sp. NPDC055683; assembly: GCF_053617895.1. Classification (NCBI taxonomy): domain Bacteria; kingdom Bacillati; phylum Actinomycetota; class Actinomycetes; order Micrococcales; family Microbacteriaceae; genus Microbacterium; species Microbacterium sp. NPDC055683. The sequence continues at coordinate 41,653 of NZ_JBSHGQ010000020.1, forward strand.
GGTGTCGATCATGTCCTGGTGCGAGCTGCCGGGCACGACGTGCCCCTGGTCGTGCCAGAGCACGCTGCGCTCGAGGGCTCCCGTCGCCCTCGCCACGATGCGGGAGCCGTGGTACTCCGGTGGGCAGAGCAGGTCGTCGTCGGACATGACGAACCGCATGCGCTTGCCCGTCCACACCGACCCCGCGAGATAGGTCGGATTGGTGGCGCGGATCTTGTCCCAGTCGCCGTCGTACGCGGCGAGCACGCCCGTGCGTCCCAGCGCCTCCTCCTTCGCGGCGGTCTCGACGAGGTTGAGCAGCCCGTTCGCGCTGTAGAACCCGCGCTGGCGCGGCAGGAGGTTCCGCGCATACGCGAACGCCATGAGCGCCGCGCCCCCGGAGTTGGCGCGCGCGAAGCTCAGCCCGATGGGGAAGACGTTGTTCACCCACTTCGCGACGCGCTTCTGGCGCGTGATCGCCTCGTCGTTGACGTACGTGTTGCCGCCGTAGCTCGGGCAGATGCAGATGGCGCCCTCGCGCAGGGCCATCTCCGCGTTCCACTTGTACGCCGTCGAGAGGGCGGTGTGGGTGGAGGCGTTGGAGTGGTAGTACCAGAGCATCGCCTGCAGCGTCGTCGCGGGCTTGCGCACCGCCGTGTGCGGCACGAACAGCCGGGTGAGGTCGCCGTCGATGTCGACGTCGATCTCCTCGTACGGCTGGCCGAACCGGCTGACGATGCTCGTGCGCGCGACCTCGCCGGGGAGCCGACTGATCGGGCCGTCCGCGGCGTGCACCGGACCCCCGATGAAGGGGATGGCCGCCGCGCCGGCCGCCGCTCCGATGAGCAGAGAGCGGCGGGAGAGGTGTGCCGGGCGAGACGACGTCGGGGCGGTGTCCATCGGGGGTCCCTTCCTCAGACCGAGCTGACGCGGCTCAATCTAGGGATCCCGGGATGCTGCGCCGGGGTGCGTAACGAGACCGTCACGCGTTCTCCATCCGGCCGTCGTCTGGCATCGCGGGCACCGCGGGGACCCGACCTGGGCATCCTGGCGGGCAGCGGGACCGAGTCGCTAAGTTGTGCGCCGCTCAGGGGGCGGCGAGTCGTCGCGCCGCCTCGACCACGGCTGCGCGGTAGTGCTCGTCGTCGGGGCTGAGGCCCGTGATCATGCGGACGACGTGGGGGAGGAGGGCGCCGTATCCTGCGAGCGAGAGCAGCAGGACGTGGAGCATCTCGGGTGTGAAGGCGCTCGTCAGCGCGCCGTCGTCCTGCGCCGCGGCGAGAGCCTCCGTGCGCTCCCGGTACATCTCGACGCGCGCGGACTCGTCCGGCACCTCGTCGGTGTACGCGAGTGCCTCCCATGCGAGGAGCCGGATGAGGTCGGGTCGGCTCCGGTTGAACGCGACCAGTCTCTCCGCGAAGTCCGCGACCTCCTCGACGGCGGCGCCGGTGAACGCGACGGAGCCGACCCCCTCCTCCACCTTGCTCCGCAGGACCTCGGCGAAGAGTGCGGGCTTGCCGCCGAAGTAGTTGTAGATGCGCTCCTTGTTGACCGACGCGCGGCGCGCGATCCGCTCGATCGTCGTGCCGTGGAGCCCATGGGCGACGAACTCCGCCGTCGCCGCGTCGAGGATCCTGCGCTTGGTGGCCTCGGTGTCCCATGCCATGTCTTCCCCATTTCCAACGCCTGCGTTGCAATCCTCCCGCAGGATCCCCTATCGTTTTCCCAACGGTATCGTTGGAGATGAGTGGAGCACAGATGACCGAGCGTTCCGAGCGCACGTCGCCCTCCGGGATGACGACTCGCCTGGCCTTCCTCTTCGCCGTCGCGGGAGGCGCCGCCGTCGGCAATCTCTACTGGGCGCAGCCCATCCTCGCCGTCATCGCCGTCGATCTCGGGGTGACCTCCGAGACGGCGGGCCTGCTCATCACCGTCACCCAGCTCGGCTACGCCGTCGGGATCTTCCTTCTCGTGCCACTGGGCGACATCGTGGACCGTGCCCGCGTCATCCCGCTGCTCATGGTCCTCGCCGCCGCGATGCTGGCGGTCGGCGCGGCCGCGCCGTCGTTCCCCGTCCTCGTGGTCGCCCTCTCCCTCGTCGGCGTGACGACGGTCTCGGGGCAGTTCCTCGCCCCGCTCGCGGGCGACCTCGCCGCAGACGACCGGCGCGGCCGGGTCATCGGGATCGTCGCCTCCGGACTGCTGCTGGGCATCATGATCGCGCGCGCGGTCAGCGGCGTGCTGACCGATCTCGTCGGATGGCGCGTGCTCTACGCCGCGGTCGCCGCGCTCATGCTCGCCCTCGCCGTCGTCATGCGGCGCGCGCTTCCGCGGCTCGCTCCGCGGGCGACGGCACCGTACCCGGCGCTCCTTCTCGCCGTCGTGCGGACGCCCTTCGCGAGCCGGACCGCGCGGTGGCTCGTCGTCGTGGGCGCCGTGACGATGGCGTCGTTCACGCTGTTCTGGACGGGGCTGACCTTCCTCCTCTCCTCGGCGCCCTTCGGGTTCTCCGCCACGCAGATCGGGCTCGTCAACCTCGTCGGCATCGGCGGAGCCGTCGCCGCGCAGCGCGTGGGGAGACTCGCCGATCGCGGTCTCGCCGTCCCCGCCATCGCCGGGGGACTCGCGCTCGCGTGCGCGGCGCTCGTCCTCGCGGCGAGCGCACCCGCTCGGCTCGCGGTCGTCCTCGCGGCGAGCGCACCCGCTCGGCTCGCGGTCGTCATCGTCGTGATCGCCGTCTACTCGGTCGGCGTGCAGTCCGCGATGGTGCTCGTCCAGACCCGCATGCTCGCGATCGATCCGTCTGCGCGCAGTCGGCTCAACACGGTTCTCGTCGTCGGCAACTTCCTCGGCGGAGCCGCCGGCTCGGCACTCGCCGGTGCACTGTGGGCCGGCGGCGGATGGTCCTCCGTCGCGGGGGCGGGAGCCGCTCTGCTGCTCCTGGCCCTCGCGGTCTGGGTCGTGCAGCGCCGCCGCGCCTTCGCGTGACGCGGTCTCGGTCGCGTCCTACGCCCGCACGTCGACGACGATCCGCCCCGCGACCCGGCCCGCCAGCACCTCCTCGGCGGCGGACAGCGCGCCCGCGAGGGGGATGGTCGCGGTCGAGTCGTCGAGGACGGCGGGGTCGAGGTCGGCGGCGAGTCGCGCCCACGCCTCCTCGCGCAGCACGAGCGGCGCGTCGACGGAGTTGATGCCGGCGAGCGTCACTCCGCGGAGGATGAACGGCAGCACGGTCGTCGGGAGGTCGGCGCCCTGTGCGAGGCCGCACGCCGTGACGGTGCCGCCCCACGCGGTGCGCGCGAGGACGTTCGCGAGCGTACGGCTGCCGACCGAGTCGATGGCGCCCGCCCAGGCGGCCTTCTGCAGCGGCTTGCCCTCGCCCCCGAGGTCGGCCCGGTCGACGACCGTCCGCGCCCCGAGCGCGCGGAGCCGCCCGCCCTGCTCGTCGACGCGCCCCGTGGAGGCGGTGACGTCGTAGCCGAGCCGGGCGAGCAGCGCGACCGCGATCGTCCCCACGCCTCCCGCCGCCCCGGTCACGAGCACAGGGCCGGAGTCGGGTGCGACGCCATGACGCTCCAGCGCGAGCACCGAGAGCATGGCGGTGAATCCCGCCGTGCCGATCGCGGCGGCCCGCCACGGGGTGATCCCCTCGGGCAACCCGACGACCGAAGCCGGATCGACGCGGACGCGCTCGGAGAGCCCTCCCGGTGTCCGCTCCCCGATGCCTGCCCCGTTGACCACGACGGCATCGCCCACGCTGAACCGTCCGGCGGCCGCCGCCACGGTCCCCACGGCGTCGATCCCCGCCGCGAGAGGAGGGGAGGAGATGATCCCCGGGCGCCCCGCGAGCGCGAGAGCGTCCTTGTAGTTGACGCTCGAGAATTCGACGTCGACGACGAGATCGGCGTCTCCCGCCGCCTCGTCGGCCACGTCCTCGAGCGCGGCCGCGTGCGGGCGCTCCCTCGTCCCGGACGGATCGGCGCGGACGACAAGAGCACGGTGCGTCATCCCCTCACGGTACCTCTCTCCCAGCGCGCGTGCGCGCCCGCGCGTTGCGCACGCCGACGACCTTGTCAAAACGGGCGCGTGCGTTTCCGGCCGGCGCGGATTCCCGCTATGGTCGGCCATTTGGTGCCCTTCGGGGCATCCGTCGACACGCACGAGAACCATACGAAACGAGTGATGAACGTGAATCCCTCCTCTTCTGTCCCGCCGTCCGCCGCCCGCAGGCCGCGCCTGCGGCCACGCCGTCTCCAGGTCGAGGACGTGCTCGTCGTGAAGCGGTCGCGCATCCGCACCGCGATCTCCGGAACCGTCGTCGGCAACTTCATGGAGTGGTTCGACTTCGGAATCTACGGCTACCTCGCCGTCACGATGACGGCGGTCTTCACGCAGGGTCTGCCGGCGGAGGCCGGGCTGCTCGTGACGCTGTTCGGGTTCGCGGTCTCGTTCCTCGTCCGCCCCCTCGGCGGTGCCGTGCTCGGCCCCATCGGCGACCGCATCGGGCGCCAGAAGGTGCTGTTCCTCACGATGACGATGATGGCCGTCTCGACGGCGCTCATCGGCGTGCTGCCGACGGCGGCGCAGATCGGCCTGTGGGCGATCATCCCGCTCTACCTGCTGAAGATGATCCAGGGGTTCTCCACGGGCGGCGAGTACGCCGGAGCGTCGACATACGTGGCGGAGTTCTCGCCCGACCGCCGTCGTGGGTTCTGGTCGTCCTGGCTCGACACCGGCTCGTACATCGGCTTCGCCGCCGGAGCCTCGACCGTCGCCCTGACGACGCTCGTCGTCGAGTCGGTCTCGGGTCCCGGCGCCATGATCGAGTACGGATGGCGCATCCCCTTCCTCGTCGCCCTCCCGCTGGGCGTCGTGGCCATCTGGTTCCGTCTGCGCATCCCCGAGACGCCCGCGTACGAGGTGGCCGAGTCGTCCGGCGAGACGGAGGCCGACGGCGAGGACCCGATGGCCCGTCATGGCATCGTCGGCATCTTCCGCCACTTCTGGCGTCAGATCCTCGTGGCCATGGCGATCGTCGCGGCGACGAACACGGCGGGTTACGCGCTCACGAGCTACATGCCCACCTACCTCGAGAAGGACGTGGGCGTCTCCAACCTCATGGCCGCCATGGCGACCGTGCCCGTGCTGATCGTCATGGCTGCGTGCCTTCCGCTCGTCGGCCGCCTGTCCGACCGCGTCGGCCGCAAGCCCGTCTATCTCGCCGCCGTCGCGGCGACCCTCGTGCTCATGGTGCCCGCGTTCGCCGTCATGCAGATCGGCGAGGAGTGGGCCATCCTCATCGCGCTCGCGATGGTCGCCGTACCGGTGGCCCTGTGGGTCGGGCCGTCGGCCGCGGCGCTTCCTGCGATGTTCCCGACGGCATCGCGCTTCGGCGCCATGGCGATCGCCTACAACCTGTCGGTGTCGCTCTTCGGCGGGACGACGCCGCTGTTCAGCGAGTGGCTCATCCAGCTCACCGGCAACACCTTCATGCCGGCCTTCTACATCATGTTCTTCGCCGTCGTCGCGGGCGCGGCCGTGCTGACGATGCCGGAGTCGGCCCGGCGTCCCCTCATCGGATCGGTGCCGACCGTGGAGACGAGGGCCGAGGCCACCGCGCTCGTGGCGGAGCAGGATGCCAACCCGCTCATCGACACGAGCACGATGCCGCTCGACATCCTGCACGGCGAGCGCGAGCGCGAGCGCGCTACAGCCAGCGCCGGCGCCTGAACAGACCCCAGAGGCCGAACCCGAGCCCGACCATGAGCGCGAGCGCCAGCGGGTATCCGTATGCCCATGACAGCTCGGGCATCTGCTCGAAGTTCATGCCGTAGACGGTTCCGACGAGCGTGGGGGCGAAGAGGATGGCGGCCCAGGCCGAGATCCTCTTCACCTCCTCGTTCTGGGCGAGGCCCGCCTCGGTCATGCGGCGCATCTCGTCGTTCTGGCGCTGCGCGGCGAGCGTCGCGTCGACCGTGAGGGCGTTCTCGAGAATGGCGCGGAAGGCGCCCGTGCGGTCGGCGACGCGCAGCGCGTGGTCGAGCACATCGCGGAGCGAGCGCTGCAGCTCCTCGTCGACGCGGTACTTCTCCGATCCGCGCAGGAGCGCCTGCAGCATCGTGACGAGCGGCTGCGTCGCCCGCTGGAATCCGATGACCTCGCGTGCGAGGTCGTAGATGCGGCGGGACACCGACGCCGCCCCGTCGAAGAGCTGGTCCTCGATCTCGTCGATGTCCTGCTCGAGCCCGGCGACGACGGGAGCGTACTGATCGACGACCTCGTCGAGGATGGCGTAGAGCACGGCCTCGGGGCCCCGGGCGAGCAGGTGCGGAGCCTGCTCGAGCCGCCGCCGCACGCGGCCGAGGTCGGGGGCCTCGGCGTGGCGGATGGTCGCGACGAAGTCGGGGCCGACGAAGACGTGCAGCTCGCCGAACTCGACCCGCTCCTCGTCGTCGCGGTAGCGCGCGGGCCGCAGCACGACGAACAGCGTGTCGCCGTAGCGCTCGAGCTTCGCGCGCTGGTGGCCCTTGAGGGCGTCCTCCACGGCGAGCGGATGGAGCGCGAACTCCGCGGCGAGCGCGCGGATCTCATCGGCGCTCGGGCGGTAGAGGCCGAGCCAGGCCATCCCTTCGCGCTCGCGCGCCGCCTCCTGGGCCGTGCGCAGGTCGGCGGGGTCGGGCGTCCTGCGTCCGTCCACGTACACCGCGTTGTCGATCAAAGCCATCATCGTTCACCTCATCCGCTCGTTCGGGCGCGCGCGGACGGGCCGCGCGCACGGAAGCCGCGCGCATGCGGCGCGCGGCGGCGCCGCCGAGAGGCTCGGACGTCAGCGGGAGATGCTGATCGACGAAGGCATGTCGGCGGCGCGGCGACTATCACTGGACATCGCGCATCACCTGCCTTCGGATCGGGGAACGGGCGCAGAGCCCACGCGACCCTACGCCCGTTCCTGGAGGAGAGTCAAACGGTGTAGCGCAGCAGCGCCGTCCCGTGCGGAGCGAGGTCGAGCGGGATGGCCGTGCTGCCGGCAGCGACGCCGCGGTCGGCGGGCGGCGCCGACGGATGGTGTGCGACGTCGGTCGCCGTCCAGAGCTCGCGCAGCGCGCCGTCGAGACGCGCGGGGAGCCCGACGTTCTGCGTATCGAGAAGCACCGACCGCGCCGTGTCGTCGAGGTTGAACGCCGCGATGTAGCGCTCGCCGTGCTCGCCGTCTGCGGTCCACAGCACGAGGCCTCCTTCACGGAACACCTCCCTGCTCCCCGTCGCGCGCAGCAGGGCGAGGGCGTCGGAGTTCTGGAAGAGCGCGACGGTGGCGGGGTCGCTCGTCGGCAGGTCGCCGCCGATCATGAGCGGAGAGCGCGCGACCAGCCAGAGCGTGAGGAGCGAGATGCGCTCGGCAGGGGTGAGCCGGTCGTGGCGCGGCTCGCCGCGCTCCGCGCGGATGCCGATGCGGCCGAGGGGGAGCATGTCGCCGTCGGGCCATCCATCGGCGGACGCGTGGGGCGCCCAGCGCGCGAAGCGGGCGAAGTTGGCCTCGACGTCGGCCCAGTCGTCCCACAGGTCGTCGCAGATGCGCCACATCGTCGCGTGCTCCCGCAGGTGGTCGAGACGCGTGAGCGAGAGGTCGCGGCCGGGGGAGAGGCTGAGCTCGATGGGGCGGCCGGTGCGGGCGATCGCGCGCGCGTAGGCCTCGATGTCGGCGGCCTGATAGGGCCACAGCATGTCGTCGGCCTTGAGGAAGTCGACGCCCCAGGCGGCGTAGAGCTCGAGCGTGGAGTCGTAGTACGCCTGCGCTGCCGGATGGCGATGGTCGAGCCCGACCATGTCGGGGTTCCACTCGCACGCGTTCGCGGCGTCGGCCACGTCGGACGCCCGTGCGTGGGAGCCGAGGATGGGCAGGTCGTCCGCGACGGCGCGACGGGGGATGCCCCGCATGGTGTGGATGCCGAACCGCAGGCCGAGCGCGTGGATGCGGTCGGCCAGCGGGCGGAAGCCGGCCCCGCCCGCCGCGCTCGGGAAGCGGCCCTCATCGGGCACGAGACGGCCGTGGGCGTCGATCGCGAGCGGGGCGTCGGCGTTGTAGCCGTGCGAGCGGGCCGTCGGATCCGACCAGTCGATGTCGACGACGACGGTGTCCCATCCGTACGGCAGCAGGTGCTCGGCGATGAACTCGGCGTTCGCGATCACCTCCGCCTCGGTCACGGTCGTGCCGTAGCAGTCCCAGCTGTTCCAGCCCATCGGCGGGGTGCGGCGAGGGTTCGACATGGGGTCCCTTCATCGGGTTCGCGGACGTCGTCGGGCGCGGGGCGCGACCCCGAGGCTAGCGGATTACAACGTGGGAATCGAGTGTGCTCACGTCCGCTGTCGTCGGATGGCGCGGTGGAGGCGGGTACGGAGGCGCGTCGGGGATCCCTGCGCGGGCCGCGGCCGGCAGTCGCGATCGATCCAACGCGGCGGGATGAGCCGGGGGATGCCGTCGTCCATGCGGACGACCCAGCCGGAGGTGTCGAGGTGATGGTGGTGCCACCAGCAGAGGAGGACGCCGTTGTCGGTGCGGGTGGGCCCGCCGCGAGCATGGTCGTGGACGTGGTGGATCTCGCACCAGGCGGTGGGGATGGTGCAGCCGGGGATGATGCAGCCGCCGTCTCGGGCGGTGATCGCGCGACGCTGGCGGGGAGTGAAGCAGCGCTGCACGCTCTCCAGCGACAGGATGCGGCCGTCGGCGGTGAGCGTGACACGGTCGACGCGGCCCGTGCAGGCGAGGCGGCGTGCGACGGAGACTGGGACGGGAGCGGCGACGCCGTCGATGCGCGCGACGGGCCGGGCCGGGGTGTCCGGATCGGGGCGGGTCGGGGTGTCCGCGACGGGGCGGGTCGGGGTGTCCGCGACGGGGCGGGCGGGTGCGTCCGCGACGGGGTCGACATCGCTCTCGCCGTCGGATGCGCGGGCGAGGTCGTCGAGGGTGACGTGGATCATGACGGTCGGTGCGGCCCCGCCGATGTCGGGGGTCTCGGCGGCGCGGGACGCGGCTTCGAGCATGGCCATGAGCGCGTCGTGTCGCTTCTGGGTCGCTGACCGGCTGTCGGCGGGAGCGGCGACGCCGTCATCGTCGCCGTCGTCGGCGGGGGTGAAACGCGGGCCGCGGGCGGGATTGGTGTGGGCGGAGAGGAGGGTCTGGAGGAGGGCGCCGGCCTCGGGCACGAGGGTCCCGTTCACGCGGAATGCCCCCGAGGGTGTCTCGGTGACGGTGAGCGACCGGTTGCGGAAGGCGCGTTCGTGGTCGGGTTCGACGCCCTCGGCGGTCAGCAGGTCGATCCATGCCTGCGCGTGCACCTCGGCCACCGAGAGCGGCACCAGCCCTGCGCCGACCGGCCGGGCCTCCCCGGTCTCGACGAGACCGTCATCCCCGGCGTCGTCGGCGGTGTCGGGGTCGGTGTCGGGGTCGATGGTGCCGGTGGCGATGCCGACGAGGTGGCGTTCCATGAGGTCGACCAGGGCGGGGTCAGCGGCGCTCTGTCGGGCCGTGTCGACCGCCTTCAGGATCCCACGGGCCGCGTCCTGGCCGAGCAGGCCCGCCCCGATCCCCGCCGCGACGTGCTCCCGCACGGGCGGGAGGGCCTCGCCGGTGAGGGCGGTTCGCTCACGGGTGCGGTCGTCCACCCTGATCCGTGCCCGCACCTCCCGTCCGGATGCCCCCGTGACCCGCTCGAGCAGCTCCGACGCGGTGCGGCAGCCGTGCCGACCGGCGACGCCGTCGGCGCCCCGAGACCGCTCCGACACCTCGCCCGCCACCCGCACCCGGAGTGCGTCGACGATGCGCCCGAGATGCTCGACCCGTGCTGCGAGCGCGACGAGGTCGCCATCGGACAGGCCGGCCACCGCGTCGCGCATCCCGTCCAGGGAGGCCATCGCCCTCCCGACCGCCAGGGTCGGGATGTTCGAGGAAAGCTGCGTCGCCATGCTCCCAGAATAGAACATATATGCGAACAGAACAACGCTTTTCTGCGATCTATCTGGTATTTCCTGGAGGCTCGATCATGCATGGACCTCCGACATTGCTCGATCATCTATCCACAGAGATCCGGTCAACCGGTTGCAAATAGGAGTGTGTGTCCGTACGCTCGACGTCGGAACATCCGAGAGCAAGGGAGCCCCGTGACCGCCTTCCCCGCCGTGCCCCGCCAGCGGATCATCGTCGACAACGACTTCTCCGGCGACCCCGACGATCTCGTGCAGATGGCGCATCACGCCCTGTCGCCGGCCGTCGACATCCGCCTCGTCATCGGCTCGCACCTGTCGCCCGGCGACCCGTTCGATCCCAGCGAGACGCAGGCCGACAACGCCGCCGCGATCGCGAGCGACCTCCTCTCGTCGATGGGGCGCGACGACATCCCCGTGCTCGCCGGCGCCGACACCGCCATCCCCGACCGCGGCACCCCGCACGACACCGCCGCCGCGCGCGCCATCATCGCCGAGGCGATGCGCGACGACACCGACCTGCCGCTCGTCTTCTGCGCGGGCGCCGGGCTCACCGAACTCGCCAGCGCCCTGCTCCTCGAGCCGCGCATCGCCGAGCGCATGACGCTCGTCTGGATCGGAGGCGCTGAGCACGAGGGCCTCGCCGTGCCGCCTCCCGACGCCTCACCCGTCGAGTACAACCTCGCGATCGACGTCGCCGCCGCGCAGGTCGTGTTCGACAGCGCGGTGCCGATCTGGCAGGTGCCGCGAGACGCCTACCGGCAGGTGCTCGTCTCCGCCGACGAGATCGACCTGCGCATCCGGCCGCACGGCGCCCTCGGCGCGCGCCTCGCCGACGCGATCGCCCGGGTGGCCGAGATGGCGGCCCGGCACGGGTTGCCGCTCGGCGAGACCTACGCGCTGGGCGACAGCCCGCTCGTCCTTCTCACGTCGCTCCGGTCGTCCTTCCAGGCCGACCCCTCGTCGTCCGACTACGTGCTCGTCCCGCGCCCGGCCATCCGTGACGACGGCGGGTACGCGTCGCGCCCCGAGCGCGCACCCATCCGCGTGTACCGGCGCCTCGACGTCCGCCTGCTCCTGGAGGACCTCTACGCCAAGCTGGCGCGCGCGGCCGCCTGAGGCGCTCCGAGCCCGCCTACGCTGGGCAGATGGATGGCGAGCGCGCCCCCGAGTAGCTGCTCACGGTGGGCGAGGTGAGCAGGCGCACGGGCGTCGCCGTGTCGGCACTGCACTACTACGAGCGGCTCGGGCTCATCGCGTCGTCGCGGACGGCGGGCAACCAGCGCCGTTACCGACGCCACATGATCCGGCGGGTCACGCTCATCTCGGTCGCGAAGCGGCTGGGCATCCCACTGGCTGACGTCGGGGCGGCGCTGCGCGACGTGCCGCTCGACCGCACTCCGACTCAGGCCGACTGGCAACGCGCGTCGGGGGAGTGGAAGCGCGTGCTGGAACGCCGACGGCAGGCGATCGAGCGCCTCGAGCACGCGCTCACGGGCTGCATCGGATGCGGCTGCCTCTCGATGACTGCGTGCCGGCTGCTCAATCCCGACGATGCGCTCGGCGGGGTCGGGGCCCGGCGCCTCGGGATCGAAGATGACGGCCCGATTTGACCTCGACCGCGGTTGAGGTTCTAGCGTCGGATCATGCAGACCTCCCACGTCGACGCCTTCAAGACCGCCTTCCGCCACCATCCGGCCGGGATCGCGCTCATCACGGCGGCGTCTCCCGATGGGCCCGTCGGGATCACGGCGTCGAGCGTCGCCTCCGTCGGGCTCGACCCGCTCGCGCTCGCGTTCTCCGTGACGCGGTCGAGCGGCAGCGCCGGGGGGATCCTGCGCGCCGACACCTTCGTCGTGCACCTCCTCACGGAGCACGACGTCGAGACGGCGCAGACGTTCGCCGTCTCGGGCAGCGAGCGCTTCACGCCGGCCCAGGGATGGCGCACTCTTCCGACGGGGGAGCCCCACCTCCCCACGGCGCGCGTCGCACTGCGCTCGCGCGCACTGCAGATCACGCCGGTGGGGGCGTCGTCGCTCGTGCTCGCCGAGGTGCTCGACGTCATCGAGGGGCAGGATGGCGCTCCCGTGGTCTACCAGGACCGCGCCTTCCACGTCATCCGCCGCGCAGGGGACTGAGCGACGTCAGCGCTCGTCGGCGATCGCCTCCGCCGCCTCGGTGATGCGGACGGCCATCCCGGCGAAGATGAACCCGTGGAAGGGGAGGACGGCCAGCCAGTAGAGGCGGCCGGCGAGCCCGCGGGGGAAGAACACCGCGCGCTGGGCGTACCGCGCGCCCGCGCCGTCGGGGGAGACGCGCAGTTCGAGCCATGCCGAGCCCGGCACCTTCATCTCGGCCCGCAGTCGCAGCAGCCGGCCCTTTTCGACCGCCTCCACGCGCCAGAAGTCGATCGCGTCGCCGACCTGCGCCGCCGTGCGCGAGCGCCGCCCGCGGCGGAGCCCCACGCCGCCGACGAGCCGGTCCATCCAGCCCCGGATGGCCCACAGGACGGGCGACGAGTACCAGCCGTTCTCCCCGCCGACGCCGAGGACGACGCTCCAGAGGTCCTCGGGGGCCGCACGGGTCGGGCGGGAGCGCTCGTCGACGAACACGGTCCGACCGGCCCAGTCGGGATCGCTCGGAAGCGGATCGCTCGGCGCTCCCGACACCTCCGCGTCCTGCCAGCTCGTCTCGACGAGGTCGGCCTCGACACGGCCCAGCGCGAGCCGGACGGCCGTGCGATACGGCGTGAGGCCGTCGGCGGGTGGCGGGATGAGGGCGTCGATCGCGTCGTCCTTCACGATGCACTCGTTCTGAAGCGACGCGATGAGGGGCCGCGCGATGGACCTCGGCACGGGCGTGACGAGGTTCACCCAGTGCGACGCGAGCCCCGGGGTGAGGACGGGCAGCGCGGCGATCGCGCGCTGGCGGAGCCCCGCCTCGAGCGCGTAGCCGTTCATCATCTGCCCGTACCTCAGCACGTCCGGTCCGCCGATGTCGACGGCGCGACTGACGTCGTCGGCGACGCGCGCGGCGCCGAGCAGGTAGTGCAGCACATCGCGCACCGCGATCGGCTGGATGCGGTTGCGCACCCACCTCGGCGCCGGCATGTACGGCAGGACCTCTGTGAGGTGCCGGATCATCTCGAACGACGCCGAGCCCGACCCGATGACGACCCCCGCCTGCAGGACGAGTGCCGGCACGCCGGACGCCAGCAGGATCTCGCCGACCTGCACGCGCGAGCGGAGATGCGGCGAGAGGTCGGCACCCTCGGGGTGGAGTCCGCCGAGGTAGACGATGCGCCGGACGCCTGCCGCCCTGGCCGCATCGGCGACCGTGCGCGCGGCGCGCTCGTCCGCCTCCTCGAATCCGCGACCGGCTCCCATCGAGTGGATGAGGTAGAACACGACGTCAACGTCGTCGCACGCCGCGGCGACGGCCTCGGGGTCATCGGCAGAGCCCTCGACGATCTCGACCTCGCGCCCCCAGGGGAACGCCCTGGCGCGAGCGGCATCGCGCGCGAGCACCCGCACGCGGTACCCCGCGGCGAGGAGCCGGGGTGTGAGCCGCCCGCCGATGTAGCCCGTCGCGCCGAGGACGAGCGCGCGGGGCGCCGTCCCGTCGGCGCGGGGGAGCGCGCGCAGGGCGGGCTCTCGGCCCGTGGGTGCCGTGAGGTCGGTCATGGCGCCAGGCTAGGCGTGCTGCCGAGCAGGGGAGAGGGGTTGACGCGATATCGCCGACGTGCATTGACTACGTAGTCATGCCTCTGTACGCTCGTGACGTCCCGCGACGACGAGGAGGTCGGATGGTCGAGAAGACCGCACGCGCACGCCGCGTCTCCATGGTCGACGTCGCGCGCGAGGCCGGGGTGTCGCAGAAGACCGTCTCGCGGGTCGTCAACGACGAGCCGTACGTCGCGGTCGACGTGCGCGAGCGCGTGCTCGCCGTGATCGATCGGCTCGGCTTCCGGCCCAACGCGGCGGCGCGCGCGCTCGTGACACGGCGTTCGCATCGCATCGGCGTCGTCGCGATGGGAGGGACCACGCTGCACGGGCCGACGTCGGTGCTCGCCGGCGTCGAGGCCGCGGCGCGGCGGGCGGGGTACACCCTCTCGGTGATCCGCACGGAGCCCGGCGGCCGCGACGAGATCCAGGCCGCCGTCGACGCGCTCGCAGGGCAGGGTGTCGAAGCCGTCGTCATCTCGGAGCCCGTCGACGTGGGCGGTGCGCCCATCGACATCCCTGAGGGCGTCGAGGTCCTCACGTTCGGCATGGGGAATGCGACGAGTCATCCCCGGGAGCTCGTCGTCGGCGCGGACGAGAGCGGATGCGCGCGAGACGCCACCGATCATCTGCTCGCGCAGGGGCACGCCGTCGTCGATCACATCGCCGGGCCCCCCGACTGGCTCTCGAGCCGCAGCCGGACGGCCGGGTGGCGGCGCGCACTCGTCGACGGCGGGGTCGCTCCGCCCGAGCCCGTCGCGGGCGACTGGACCCCGGCCGGCGGGTTCTCGGCGATGTCGGCGCTGCTCGACCGGGGGGGCTGCACCGCCGTCTTCGTCGCCAACGACCAGATGGCGATCGGCGCGATGTCGGCCATCCAGCGCGCGGGCCTGCGCGTGCCGGAGGATGTCGCCGTCGTCGGGTTCGACGACATCGACGTCGCCGCCTACCTCGCCGTCCCGCTCACCACCGTCCGCCAGGATTTCGCCGAGACATCGCGCGTCGGGATGCACCGTCTGCTGCGCGCGCTCGACGGCCACGTGCACGACGACCTGCACCGCACGCTCCCCGCTCAGCTCGTGATCCGAGCCTCGAGCACCGCATCGCCCGCCGCCGACTGACCCCTGGTCGGAGGATGGGCGCCCTCGCCCGGTATGACAACGTAGTCAGGAGAATTCGTGATCCCCTCTTCATCCCCGCCGAGCCACTCGCGTCGCGCGGTGCTCCGCCTTCTCGCGGCGGCGGGCGGCAGCGCGGCGCTCGCCACGGCGCTCGCCGGCTGCGCCCCGTCCTCGCGCCCGCCGCTCGCGTCCGGCGACGTCGACGTGTCCTTCTGGACCCATGACGACGGCTACGTCGCGTTCTTCTCGGATGCCGTGGTGCTGGCCGAAGCCGACTCCCCGTTCCGATACCGGCTCGACGTCACGAAGGCGGGCGCGGCCGACATCGTGACGAAGCTCATCGCCCAGGCGGTGGCGGGAACGGGCACGCCGGATGTCGTCGGCCTGGAGATCGGGGCGTTCTCCCGCATGCTTCGGGGCGACATCGCCCCCGAGCTGCTCGTCGATCTGACGGACGCCGTCGCACCCGTCGCCGACGACCTCGTCACGGCGCGGCTCACGCCGTTCCAGAAGGACGGCGCGCTCTACGCGCTCGACTCCGACACCCCGCTCACGGTCTACTACCACCGTCAGGACGAGCTCGCACGCCTCGGCATCCCCGCGGAGCTCGGCACGTGGGAGGAGTTCGGGCGGACCGGCGCCGCGCTCGCCGATCGCGAAGGGCTCGCCCTCGGCGCCGTGGCCACGAGCGACCCCGGCGGCACCGTGCAGAGCTGGCACATCCATCTGCTCCAGCGCGGCGGCGACCTCTTCGACGCCGACGGGCAGCCCTCTCTCGAGACGCCGGAGGCCGAGGACGCGCTCGCGTTCGTCGCCCAGGGCGTCCAGTCGGGGGCGCTCGCGACGGTCGCCGACATGTACGGGCCCAGCATGCAGAGCGGCCTGAAGTCGGGGAAGATCCTCGGCGTCAACATGCCGTCGTGGTACGCCAGCTACGGCATCAAACCGAACGTGCCCGAGCAGGAGGGGATGTGGCGGGTCGCGCCGCTGCCCCGGTTCGAGGGAGGCGGAGGACGCACGGGCGTCGGCGGCGGCACGGGCTTCGGCGCGCTGCGCGGCAAGGCCGCGACCGACGCGGGCGTCCACCTCGTCACGACGGCGTACCTCGAGCCGTCGCAGCAGATCGCCCGCTACAAGGCGCTCGGATACCTGCCCACGCGCCGCTCCGTCTTCGAATCGGCGGAGCTCGCCGCCGTCGAAGACGACTACTTCGGCGGCCAGAGGCTCTTCGACATCTACCGCGACATCGTCGACGACGTGCCGGAGTACCACCAGAGCGAGAACAGCGCCATCATGACGACCGTCCTCTCAGGACAGCTGCTGCGCGCCTATCGGGGCGACGTGAGCCCGGCGGAGGCGCTCGCGACCGCGACGGCCGACTACCGAGGGCAGGCGAGGGGATGAGCGCCATGACGCACACCGAGGCGCAGGTTCTGCCGCACCTCGCGCACAGGAGGGCCCGCGGCGGACGGATCCGTGCCGGGGCGGCGCCCTACCTCTTCATCGCGCCGTTCTACGTGCTGTACGGGCTCTTCATGATCGTGCCCGTCCTCGCCGCGGTCGTCCTCAGCCTGACCGAGTGGGTCGGCCTCGGCGAACCGGAGTGGATCGGGTTGCGCAACTACCTCGATCTCGCCCGCGACACGAGCTTCGGCTCGGCGCTGCTGAACTCCGCCGTCTACACGGCCGTGGCGGTGCTCGTCGTCGTGCCCGTCTCGCTCCTCGTCGCGCAGGCGCTGAACGCGCGCGGACTGCGCTTCCGCGACGCGTTCCGCGTGGCGTACTTCGTGCCGATGGTGCTGTCTCCGATCGTCATCGCGCTCATCTACAGCCTCGTGTTCGACCGCGACTACGGGCTCCTGAACGCCCTTCTCCACGCGCTCTTCGGGGTGCCGAGCATCGACTGGCTGGGCGACCCCGCCATCGCCAAGGGCGCCATCGGGTTCGTGCTGCTGTGGCGCACCGTGGGCTACCTGACGATCTTCTTCCTCGCGGCGCTGCAGAACGTGCCCCGAGAGCTCTACGAGGCGGCGGCGCTCGACGGGGCGGGCTCCGTGCGCTCCTTCTTCACCGTGACGGTGCCGTCCATCCGCCCGGTGACCGCGTTCGTCGTCGTGACGTCGTTCATCAGCGCCGCGCAGCTCTTCGACGAGCCCTATCTGCTCACGAAGGGCGGGCCGGGAGAGGCGACGCTCAGCGTGGCCATGTTCATCTACCGCGCCGCCTTCGAGCGGCAGCAGTTCGGCTACGCCGCAGCGGCAGGCGTCGTGCTGTTCGCCATCGTGTTCGCCGTCAGCCAGGGGCTCAACCGCCTCCTCGGCATCGGGAGGGAATCGTGACCGCCATGGCCCAGCCGCCGTCCGTCGACACACCGCGCGACACCGTCCGGGCCCCGCGCCGGAAAGCCTCGCGTGCACCGGCCGTCCTGCGGCGCGGTCTGCTGTACGCGACCCTCGTCGCCCTGCTCGTCGTCTTCGTCGCCCCGCTCCTCTGGGCCGTCAGCGGCTCGTTCAAGGAGCGCGGCGACATCTTCCAGACGCCGCCGTCGCTCATCCCCGACCCGCTGACGGTCGAGAACTATGCGGCGCTCCTCTCCACCCAGCCGTTCCTCGCCTGGTTCGGGATGAGCGTCGGGACGGCATCGATCGCGACCGTCGTGTCGGTGTTCGTGTGCGCGCTCGCCGGGTACGGCTTCGCCAAGTTCCGCTTCCGCGGGCGGCGCGTGCTGTTCGCCGTGATGTTCAGCTCGCTGTCGATCCCGTTCGCGGTGATCCTCGTGCCGCTGTTCATCCTCGTCGTGAAGAGCGGTCTCGCGAACCCGTGGTTCTCGCTCATCGTGCCGTGGGTCGCTCCCGCCTTCGGCATCTTCATGATGCAGCAGTTCATCGTCCAGTCCGTCCCTGACGACATCATCGAGGCCGCCCGCATCGACGGGAACTCGGAGTTCGGCACCTTCTGGCGCGTCGTCCTGCCGCTGCTGCGGCCCTCGCTTGGCGCACTCGGAGTGTGGAGCTTCCTGCAGAGCTACAACAGCTTCATGTGGCCCCTGGTCCTCGTCTCCGACGCCGAGCAGTACACCGTGCCGCTCGGGCTCAACATCCTGTTCGCCTCCGAGAACCGCTCGTACGACCTCGTGCTCGCGGGCGCTGTGCTCGCCTCGATCCCGACCATCCTCGTGTTCATCCTGCTCCGCAAGCAGCTGCTCGAAGGCCTGACGGCCGGGGCGGTCAAGGGATGACGCGTCCGCCCTGCGAAAGGAACACCATGCCGCATCTCGACGAGTCCGTCCTCTTCGGCGCCGCCTACTACCACGAGTACCAGCCGAGCCCGCGGCTCGACGAGGACATGCGCCTCATGAAGGACGCGGGCTTCACCGTCATCCGCGTCGGAGAGTCGGTCTGGTCGACGTGGGAGCCGGAGGACGGCGTGTACGACCTCGAGTGGCTCGCGCCCGTCCTCGACGCCGCCCACGCGAACGGGATCGGCGTCGTCCTCGGCACCCCGACGTACGCCGCACCGCTCTGGCTCGCCCGCCAGCTCCCCGAGATCAACGCGGAGACCCGCACAGGGCACCGGATGGGATGGGGGGCACGGCAGGAGATCGACTACGCGCACCCCGCGTTCCTCTTCCACGCCGAGCGCGTCATCCGCCGGATCATCGCGCGTTACGCGGACCATCCCGCTGTCATCGGGTACCAGGTCGACAACGAGCCGGGCATGGTGTCCTTCTCGAACGACCAGGTGTTCCAGCGCTTCGTCGACGCCCTGCGCCGCGAATACGGCACGGTCGCGGCGCTGAACGACGCATGGGGGCTGACCTACTGGTCGCACCGCCTGAGCGACTGGGCCGACCTCTGGCGACCCGACGGCAACGCGCAGCCGCAGTACTCGCTCGCCTGGCGGAGGTTCCAGGGCCAGCTGACGACGACCTTCATCGCCTGGCAGGCCGACATCGTCCGCGAGTACGCGCGCGACGACCAGTTCGTCACGACCTGCATCGCCTACGACCGTGTCACGGCCGACGAGGAGCGGCTCACGCGCGCCCTCGACATCACGGCGGGCAACCCCTACTTCCGGATGCAGGACGCCCTCGCCCTCCCGAACGACGCCGAACCGGAGCAGTACTGGACGAGCCAGGGCGCGTGGGCCCTCGTCACGGGCGCGGATCGCATGTACGGCACCAAGCAGGCGCCGTTCCTCGTGACGGAGACGAACGCGCAGGCGATCGGGATGCCGTGGGTCAACGAGCCCGGCTTCGACGGCCAGTGGAGGCAGGCGGCGTGGGCGCTCGTCTCGCGTGGGGCGACCATGATCGAGTACTGGCACTGGCACACGCTGCATGCGGGCGCCGAGACGTACTGGGGTGGCATCCTGCCGCACAGCCAGCAGCCCGGCCGCGTCTACCGCGAGCTCGCCAGGATCGGCGAGGAGCTCCGCATCGCGGGCGATCGCGTCACGCGGTTGCGCCCCGACGCCGACGTCGCGATCCTGTTCGACACCGACAGCAAGTGGGCGCAGTCCGAGCATCCGTCGCTGTCGCGCGACGGCGAGCCGGATCGGCGGTCGTTCCAGACGGTGCGCGACGCCTTCGCGCGGGGCGTCTTCGAAGCGGGCCTGCAGGGGCGCGCGGTGCACGCCGCGCAGCTACGCGAGCGCGAGCCCGCCGCGTTCGCGGCCGAGGTCCCCGTGCTCATCGCCGCCGCGTTCACGGTCGCGTCGGACGACGACCTCCTGTGGCTCCGCGACTACGCGGCCGCGGGCGGTCACCTCCTCGTCGGGATCCGGACGGGCTACGAGGACGAGCAGGCGCGTGCCCGGCTCGCGCGCAAGCCCGCGCACCTCGACGAGGCCGCCGGGGTCTGGTACGACGAGTTCAGCAACCTCGCGCAGCCCGTCGAGGTGGCGGGCACGGAGGGCTTCCCGGTGCCGTCGGGGGCGCACGGGACGCTCTGGGCCGACGGCCTGCAGCTCGACGGCGCGGAGGCGATCGCGAGCTACGTGCATCCGCATCACGGCCGCTGGCCCGCCGTCACGACGGCCGCGCACGGTCGAGGCCGCGTGACGTACGTGGGCACCGTCCCCGACCTCGCGCTGGCGCGGGCGATCGCGGACTGGGCCGTGGCGCAGGGGGCGGGTGAGCCGGGATGGCGTCCCGCGGGGCCCACGCAATCGGTGCAGAACGCGCGGAACGCCCACGGTCAGACGCTGCACGTCGTGCACAACTGGTCCTGGGAGCCGAGCTCGTACCCCGTGCCGGAGGCGGCCGAGGACGTGCTGTCGGGGGAGCGCCTCCCTGCGGGATCCGAGCTGCGGCTCGGTGCGTGGGACGTGCGCGTCCTCGCCAGTCGATGAGGATGCGCGGGGCGCGGGCCGGGGAGCCGGCGCCCCGCGCTTGCGTCGGCGCACCGGGATGAGAGAATATCGGCGTACCGTGTCGATCGGCACGGAGGGGGCCGCGGCGACGCTGCGGATCCGCGACCGGAAGGCACGGAGAGCAGCGATGACGGACGATGCGAGCGGAAGCGGGCGCTCCGCCCCCGGGCCCTCGCATCGAGACCGGTCTCCCCGGCTGCCGGCTGCCGTTCCGGTGACCCGTCGCCGTGTCGGCGACGCCTGCCCCATCACTCCGATCATCCTGACGCAGAGCGCGGCGCCGCCTCGTGCGCGCTCGCGGCGCTCCGCCGCCGGCCTCCCGATCGCGACGCCGGTCGACCTGGCGCGTCCGACCGCCGTCGCGACGGCGGCCTTCCACGCGGGCCAGCTCACCGCCGCGGGCACGGCGGCGGCCGTCGCCGCCGTGGTCGCGGGTGCGCTGACCCCCGGCTCGGGTGGCGGCTCGTTCATCGAGTCGAGACCCGCCCTCGCCGAGACGCAGCAGACCTCGTACTTCAGCGCCGAGGGCGTCGACCCGCAGGTCGATCTCCCCGGCGTCGCCGTGGAGATCGTCGAGCCCCCGCAGCAGGAGCTCGACGATCCCATCGCCTGGCTCCTGCCGACGCTGTTCCCCTCTGCTCCCTGGCAGCCCGACGACGGCTCGGACGGCTCGGGCGGGTCCGGTGGATCGGACGGGGCGGACGGCTCGGGCGGTTCCGGTGGATCGGATGGGCCGGACGGGTCCGGAGGATCGGACGGGGCCGATGACTCGGATGGGCCGGGCGGCTCTGACGGGTCGGGCGGCTCTGACGGGTCGGGCGGCTCTGACGGGTCGGGCGGCTCTGACGGGCCGGGCGGCTCTGACGGGTCGGATGGCTCGGATGGTGCGACACCGACGAAGAAGCCCAGCCCGTCGCGGTATCCGACAGCCGACCCCGACGACCCCTCGCCCTCCACCTCGAAGCCCCCGTCCTCGACGTGGCCGTCGAGCCCTGGATCGACGACGAAGCCCCCGACGTCGACGTCGCCGTCGAGCCCCGGGTCGACGACGAAGCCCCCGACGTCGACCTCGCCGTCGAGCCCCGGGTCGACGACGCAGCCCCCGACGTCGACGTCGCCGTCGAGCCCTGGATCGACGACGCAGCCCCCGTCCTCGACGTCGCCGTCGAGCCCCGGGTCGACGACGAAGCCCCCGACGTCGACGTCGCCGTCGAGCCCCGGGTCGACGACGAAGCCCCCGACATCCGCGTCGCCGCCGACCCAGCCTCCGGCGACGGCCCAGCCGCCGGCGACGACCCAGCCTCCGGCGACGACGCAGCCCCCGGCGACGACGCAGCCGCCGGCGGTCGCGGATCCGCTGGGATTCACCGGGCTGCGGAAGAACGGCCTGCTCGGGCTCCTCCTCACCAGCTACACGCTCTACGTCGTCGGCGAGCCGAACACCTCGGCGACGGTGTCGTATGGTTCTGCGAGTGCCGGAACCGTCTCGCTCAACGCCTCCGGCACGGGGTCCATCACCCTCGGGCAGTCGCTCATCGACCTGGGGCTGACGAACCCGACGATCACGGCGACGTACGCGGGCGGAGTCAACGGAGCGAGCGCGTCGCAGGCGCGCGACAGCATCCCCGTCGTGTGGTGAGCGGACGACATCCCGCTCGGTAGTCTGCAGACGACGCCGATGAGAGGGGGCGACCATGGTCGCCGTGTACGTGGACCCCGTCGATGGCAGCCGGTATCCGCTGGACGCTCCGCGCTGGCGGTCGGACGCGGGCCGTCCGCTGCTCGTCTCGACGCAGCAGGGGATCTCGCGCGACGACATCGAGACGGGCGATCGCTCGCTGTGGCGGTATCGCGCGGCTCTGCCGGTGGACATCGCCCGGCCGATCAGCCTCGGCGAGGGCTGCACGCCGCTCGTCGAGCGCGCACGAGGCGGCGCGCGTCCGCTCTTCAAGCTGGAGTGGTTCAGCCCCACGGGGAGCTTCAAGGATCGCGGCACGAGCGTCATGCTGTCGTACCTCCGCGAACGAGGGATCGAGGCCGTCCTCGAGGACAGCTCGGGCAACGGCGGCTCGTCCGTCGCCGGCTACGGCGCGGCGGGTGGGATGGGCGTCACGATCTTCGCCCCGTCGTCGACCAGCCCCGCCAAGATCGACCAGGTCCGAGCGTACGGAGCGTCCGTGGTGCTCGTCGACGGACCGCGCGAGGAGTCGCAGGCCGCCGCCATCCGGGCATCGGATGACACGTTCTACGCGAGCCACAACTGGCAGGCGCTCTTCCTGGAGGGCGTGAAGACCCTCGCGTACGAGCTGTGGGAGGACCTCGGATTCCGCGCTCCGGACAACCTCGTCGTCCCCGTCGGCGCGGGCAGCAGCCTCCTCGGATGCTGGTTCGGCTTCCGGGAGCTCCTCGCGGCGGGGCGGATCGAGCGGATGCCGCGGCTCTTCGCCGCGCAGCCGCTCGCGTGCTCGCCGCTCGACGCCGCGCTCCGCGGCGAGCACGACCGGGCGGTCGCGCCCACGATCGCCGAGGGAACGGCCATCCGCCGGCCGATGCGCCTCGCCCAGATGCTCCGCGCGGTGCGGGAGACCGGCGGCGACGCCGTCGCCGTGCCGGAGGACGCGATCGCGGCCGCCCTCCGGAGCCTCTGCGACGACGGCCTCTTCGTGGAGCCGACGAGCGCGACGGCCGCCGCGGCTTTCGACGCGCTCGTCGCGCGCCGTGCCATCCTGCCGTCGGAGACGACCGTCGTGATGCTCAGCGGCAG
Source organism: Microbacterium sp. NPDC055683 (assembly GCF_053617895.1). Classification (NCBI taxonomy): domain Bacteria; kingdom Bacillati; phylum Actinomycetota; class Actinomycetes; order Micrococcales; family Microbacteriaceae; genus Microbacterium; species Microbacterium sp. NPDC055683. The sequence continues at coordinate 64,590 of NZ_JBSHGQ010000020.1, forward strand.
CGGCTTGAAGGCAGCGGCGGCCGTGCGCGCCCTCGTGGCCTGACCCCGCCCGCCGTCGACTGACCCCTTCTTCTCCGCCAACGGATATCCCCTGCACGAGCGCACACCGGATGTCATGGAATCCGGTGTGCGCTCGGCAGGGGGATGGGCTTTCGCCGACGGCCGACGGCCGACGGCCGACGAGCGACAGCCGACGGGCGACGAACGGCCGACGCGGGACAGCCGCTGGGCGGGCTACCTCGTCGGCGTCGAATCCGTCGTCGGGAGCGGCTCGACATGGCCGCCGCGCAGCTCGGCCTCCAGGCGCTCGGCCTCCTCGCCCGAGATCGCCTCGCCGCGGGCGACCAGCCCCGCCTGATCCTGCAGGGGGATCTGCTTGAGGAAGAGCGACAGGATGAGCGCGAGCGCGACGAACGGGATCAGGTACCAGAACACGGGAGCGAGCGCATCCGCATAGGCCGTGACGATGCCGTCGCGCACGTCGTCGGGAAGGGCGTTCAGCGTCGCCGGGTCGATCGTCGCGGTCGATGCGGCGGCGTCCTCCGCGGTCGCGCCGGCACCCGTGAACACGCTCATGAGGTTCTCCGAGAGGCGCGTCGTGAAGAGCGTGCCGAACACGGCCGTGCCGAGCGACGCCCCCACCTCGCGGAAGTAGTTGTTCGTGCTCGTCGCCGTGCCGATCTCGCCCGCCGGCACCGCGTTCTGCACGACGAGCACGACGACCTGCATGATGAGGCCGAGGCCCGCTCCGAAGAAGAACAGGAAGACGCAGATGAGCCACACCGGGGTGTCGGCCGTGAGCGTCGTGAACGCGCCCATGGCGAGTCCCGTCAGGATCGTCCCCGCGATCGGGTAGGCCTTGTACCTGCCGGTCTTCGAGATCGCGATCCCGGAGGCGATCGACGTGCCCATGAGTCCGACCATCATGGGGATCATGAGCAGGCCGGATGCCGCGGCGGACGTGCCGGACGACATCTGCAGGAATGTGGGCACGAAGCCGATCGCCGCGAACATGCCGATGCCCAGCACGAGCCCGATGGCCGTGGCGTTCACGAAGATGGGGTTGCGGAACAGCGACAGCGGGATGATCGGATCCTGCACGCGCGCCTCCGTGAGGACGAACGCGGTCGCCGCCACGACGAGGCCGGCGCCCCACAGCCACGTCGCGAGCGAATCCCAGCCGTAGGCGGAGTCTCCGCCGAAGTCGGTGAAGAAGATGAGGCACGTCGTCGCGAGGGAGAGGAAGATCACTCCCAGGATGTCGATGGGCTTCTCGGCCCTCTTGCTCGGCAGCTGCAGGGCGATGAGCCCGATGACGAACGCCGCGATGCCGACGGGGATGTTGATGTAGAACGCCCACTGCCAGGTCAGGTGGTCGACGAAGTAGCCGCCGAGCAGAGGACCGGCCACGGCGGACAGGCCGAACACGGCGCCGAGCGGGCCCATGTACTTGCCGCGCTCGTTGGCGGGCACGATGTCGGCGATGATCGCCTGCGAGAGGATCATGAGGCCGCCGCCGCCGAGGCCCTGCAGGGCTCGGAAGACGACGAACGCCCAGAAGTCGGTCGCGAACGCGCAGCCCACCGACGCGAGCGTGAACAGCGCGATGGCGACGAGGAAGAGGTTGCGCCGCCCGAGCACGTCGCCGAACTTTCCGTAGATCGGCATGACGATCGTCGTCGCGAGGAGGTAAGCCGTCGTGATCCAGACCTGGTGCTCGACCCCGCCGAGCTCGCCGACGATGGTCGGCATGGCCGTGGAGACGATCGTCTGGTCGAGACTCGAGAGCAGCATGCCTGCGATGAGGGCGCTGAAGATGATCCAGATGCGCCGCTTCGTGAGCAGGAAGGGCGCGCCTGCTGTGGTGGATGTCATGGGGTCTCCGGGTGGGATGAGGGCGGGGATGGAGCGGATCAGCCGAAGAGCTCGCGCACGACGGCCGCGCGCGTGCGCAGCCGATCGGCGAACTCGTCGATGGAGGGAGGGGCGTCGCCGTGGTCGCGGAGGAACTCCTCGGCGACCACGCGGTTGAGCGTGCCCACGACGTGCACGAGCGTGTGCGCGCGGATGTCGCCGGGCGCGAGGCCCTCACGGCGCTCGACGAGAGCGATGGTGCGGTCCTCGCCCTCTCGCACGAGCTGGAGGATGCGGCTGTGCAGCCGCGGCTCCTGCTCGATGATCGCGAACACGCGTTCCGCCTCCGAGGCGGTGAGGGCCATCCGCGCCCAGCGCGCGATGAAGAGCTCGAGGAGGGCGTCGACGAGGTCGGCGGACGGTGCGCCGGCGGGCGACGTTCCGCCCGCGACGAACACGGCGTCCAGCGCATCGTCGTCCCGCAGCGCGGGGAAGCCGAGGACGGCGTCCTCCTTCGCGGCGAAGTAGTTGAAGAACGTGCGGCGCGAGACGCCGGCCTCCTCGCACAGCTCCTCGATCGTGAAGCCGGCGAAGCCGCGGTCGGCGGTCAGGCGGCGGGCGCACTCTGAGAGGCTCCGCAGGGTCTCCTGCCGCCGATGCTCCCGCAGCCCTATTGCACTCTCGCCCATAAAGTGCAATATTGCACTCTGAACCTAAGAGTGCACTGAGAGAATCGGCACGGTGGCGGCCGGATGGCTCCAGACTGGGAGCATCGTCCATCGACATCAGGGAGAGACCATGGTCCGCATCGCCGTCTTCGGGGGCACCGGCTACGCCGGCTCCCACATCCTCCGTACCGCCGTCGACCGCGGCCACGAGGTGATCTCCTACAGCCGTTCGGTCCCCGCCGAGACGATCGCCGGAGTGTCGTACCGTGCCGGCTCGATCGCCGACCCGGCCGTCGTCGCGGAGGCGGTCTCCGACGCCGATGTCGTGGTGAGCGCCGTCTCGCCGCGCGGTGCGATGGCGGGCGCGAC